>JANMTH010000276.1:0-7656 GCA_031390305.1 Thermoflexaceae bacterium | reverse complement strand
CTCGAGGCAGAGGTATCGCGCCTCGAAGGACAGCTCGATGCTATGCGCGACGAGATGTCCCGCGAGGGCCTCACCGCCGACCGTTCCGGCGGCGTGATTACGCTCGAAGAGGCCTCCGCGCGGGCCGGTGCGTCGTTCGTCGAAGAGCCCGCCGTCCAGGGCGCGGCGGGGATCGATGTCGCCGAGACGCGGCGTCAGATCGATGAGATTCGCCGCCAGATCCGGAAGCTCGGACCGATCAACACTGAAGCGCCCGAGGACTACCGCGAGAGCAAGGAGCGCCACGAGTTCCTGACCAGCCAGATGCGCGACCTGGCGGACGCCGAAGCGCAGCTTCGTGAAGCGATCGCCCAGCTGACGATCGAGATTCGCGAGCGCTTCGGCGTTACCTTCACGAAGGTGAACGAGGCCTTCGGCATGTACTTCACCTCCTTCTTCGGCGGTGGATCGGCCCAGCTTCTGCTTACCGACCCCGACAACGTCGGCGAGGCCGGCGTCGAGGTGGAGGCGCAGCCACCGGGCAAGCGGGTGAAGACGATGAGCTTGCTTTCCGGCGGCGAACGGTCGCTCACCGCCGTCGCCCTGCTCTTCGCCCTCCTCAGCGTGAACCCCGCGCCCTTCTGCGTGCTCGACGAGGTCGATGCCGCCCTCGACGAAGCCAACGTCGGCCGTTTTTCCGAAGCGCTTACGAAGCTCGCCGAAAAGACGCAGTTCATCGTCATCACCCACAATCGCCGGACGGTCGAAGTCGCCGACTCCATCTACGGCGTCTCGATGGGCCGGGACGGCGTGTCGAAGGTGCTCTCGCTGCGCCTCGCCGACGTCCCCCAGAACGAATGAGGCGGCGGCCAGGCCCTTTGACCCTTGCCAGCCAACCTCTGACCATCGACCGTGAGCTGGAGATGAGGGGCGCGCCGCGTGCGGTTTTGGCGTAGGGGCAAGAACAATGAGGAGGCGGCTGGCGGAGCATTCGCCGATGCCGCTGACCAGCCGGCGCCCGCGGCTGAGCGGGAAAGCGGCTGGGAGCCGGACGCCTCAGACTTCGAGGTAAGCGAGGACGAACGCGCCGAGATCCACGAGCAGACGGAGAAAGCCCTCCAGCGCACCCGGCGCGGGCTCTTCGGGCGGATTGCGGGCCTCTTCGAACGGGCGGATTTCGACGACGGCCTCTGGGACGAGCTTGAAGAGATCCTCGTCGCCTCGGATACCGGCCTGGCGACCACCGGGACGGTCCTCACCGCCGTCCGGACGCGCGTAAAAGACGAAGGCGTCAAACAGTCGGCACGCGTTCGCGAGATCCTTCGTGAAGAGCTGATCACGGTCCTTGAGCGTCCCCGCCGCCGTCCCCTCGCCTGGGAGGCGGAGGGCGCGCCGAAACAGTTCGTCGTTCTCGTGATCGGCGTCAACGGCGCCGGCAAAACGACCTCGATCGCCAAGCTCGCGCACGCCTTTCAGCGCGACGGGGCGACGGTCATCCTCGGCGCCGCGGATACCTTCCGTGCCGCCGCCGTTGAGCAGTTGAAGATCTGGGGCGACCGGGTCGGCGCCCGCGTGATCGCCCATCAGCCCGGCGCCGACCCGGGCGCGGTGGTCTTCGACACGCTCACCGCCGCCGAGGCCGCTCACGCCGATTTCGTGATCATCGATACGGCCGGCCGCCTCCACACGAAGACGAACCTGATGGAAGAGTTGAAGAAGATGGACCGGATCATCAAGCGGACCCATCCGGACGGGCCGCACGAGACGATCCTCGTCCTGGACGCGACGATGGGACAGAACGGCCTCAGCCAGGCGCGGACCTTCGCCGAGGCCGTGGGAGTTACCGGCATCATCCTGGCGAAGCTGGATGGGACGGCGAAAGGCGGCATCGCCTTCGCCATCGCCCACGATCTGGATATCCCGGTCCGCTACATCGGGACGGGGGAGAAGGTCGGGGACCTCGCCCCCTTCGACGCACGGGAGTTCGTGGACTCACTACTGGCCTGAGGTATCGACCGGATGAGTGTGATCGCGTTCTGGGCCGTGGCGATGCTTGTCGGCGGCCTCGCGCTCCCGATCGCCTTCGTCCTCTTCCGGCGCATGCCAGACGCCGGCGCAGGGCTGGCCTTTCCGCTCGGCCTCGTCCTCGTCGGCTATGGCTACTTCATCCTCCGGGTGGCCACGGTCCTTCCCCAGGGACGGGGCGGCTACCTTGTCGCCATCGCCCTCCTCGCCCTCGTCAGCTGCGCGGTCGCCGGGAGGGACCGCCGGTTCGCTTCCACCTTCAGGCGATCCGTACCGGCTCTGCTGACCGTCAGCGGGCTCTTCGGGATGCTCTTCTTCGCCTTCACCGCTTTCCGTTCGTTCACCCCGGAGATCGGGGGCACCGAACAGCCGATGGACCTGATGTACCTGAACGCGACCCTACAGTCGCCGGACTACCCGCCGACGGACCCCTGGCTGGCTGGCGAAGAGGCCAGCTACTACTACTTCGGCTACCTGCAGATCGGCGTCCTGACCGCGGCCGCGAACGTACCCACCTCCGTTGGCTACAACCTCGGCCTCGCCTACACCTTCGCCGCGGCGGGGACAGCGATCGCCTCGCTCGCCTATGCGATGGCCCGCCGGATTCTCGGTTCGCGGGGCCAACGCTGGGCCGTTTGGGCCGGAGGCCTGGCGGTCGCCCTGTTGCTTTTCACCGGCAGCCTCGCCGCCATCTTCGAATGGGGAGCCGCCCATGGCGAGGCCAACGCCGCGGCCTACCGGGCGTTCGATATGGATTGGCGTATCTCCTGTGACCTCGACGAAAGGGAGTACTGCTACGACGGGCCGGCCGGTGATCGGACGGACGCCTGGTACCCCACCGAGTTCTTCTGGTGGTTCTCCTTGACACGGATCGTTCCCGGAACGATCAGCGAGTTCCCGCTCTTCAGCTTTATCCTCGGCGACCTCCATCCCCATGTGATGGCCATACCCCTGGTGCTCCTCGCGGTTGGCCTGGCGATGGCCGTGTGGCAGGGCCGATCGCGGCTCTCTCTCGGCTCCCACCGCCGTCCGTGGTTCGGGCTCCTTCTTGGCCTTGTCTTCGGGGCGCTGGCGTTCCAGAACGCCTGGGACGTGATCACCTTCTCCGGGCTCCTGGCGCTCGCCGTTCTCGCGCGGAACGCGCGAACTGGCGGCCTTCGTCGGGCCCTGCGCGATAGCGCGCTCTTCCTTGGCCCGCCCGCGCTCGTCGGCATCGCCGCCTACCTGCCGTGGTACGCCGGCTTCTCCTCGCAGGCGGAGGGCATCTTCCCCTACATCGGAGCTGGCTCGCTCCCGACGCACGCATTCCTTCACTTCGGACCGGTGCTGGTGGGGACCGCGGTCCTCTTCGCCTGGGCGTTCAAGGCGACGGACCGTCGCGCCCTGGCCGACTTCGCGACCATCTCCCTCTGGGCGCCGTTGGTGCCCTTTTTCGTCTGGCTGCTGGTCACCACCGGCCGCGGGGAGCTCCAGGATGCCATCGATGGACGCGGCGGCGGAGGCTGGGTCACCCTCGCCGTCTTCGCCGCCGGAGCATGGGCCGCCGCGACGGCCACCCTCTCGCTGACGGCCGGACGGAGGGCGGCGGCGCCCGTCGCGGCTGTCGCCGCCGCCGCCCTCTTGCTCCTCTACGGCTCAGAGCTCTTCTACGTTGGTGATGTCTTCGATTCCGTGCCGCGCCTGAACACCGTCTTCAAGCTCAGCTACCAGGCCTGGATTCTCCTCTCGCTCGGCGGAGCGGTGGCGATCGCTGTCGCCCTTGAGGGGGCGGCCCGGCGCCGCGCCTGGAGCGGCTGGTTGGCCGTGCCCGCCGTCCTCGTGGCGGCCGGTGGCATGCTCTTCGCGCTCTTCGCCATCCCCAACCGGACGGACGGCTTCGAGGGCGAGACCGCTATCGATGGCCTCGCCTACCTCGCGCGAACCGATCCGGGGGAATACGCTCTGACACGCTGGATGAGCGAAAACGTGGACCCTGGCGACGTGATCATCGAGGCAAGCGGCCGCACCTGGCGCCGCGGCCAGGATGGCCGCTTGGCCGTCACCGACGCGGGCAGCGACTACACCGATAGCGGCCGGATCAGCGCCCGGACCGGCCTGGCCACCCCTATCGGCTGGTACTTCCACGAGGTCCAGTGGCGCGGCCAGAGCGCCGCCAACCGCGCCGAGTTCACGCGCAGACAGGACCTCGTCGATGGCATCTACCTCGCGGAGGACGTTTCGGCGGTCGCCGCCAAAATGCGCGAAGCTGGCGCCCGCTACCTCGTCGTCGGCCGCGCCGAGCAGACCCGCTACCCGACTGAGACACTGGAGCGCCTCGATGGCGTCCTCGACGTGGCCTTCGAATCGGGCAACGTCCGCCTCTACCGGCTCCCGGAGCGTGAAGTCGTGACGACCTCGTGAAGGCGCAGCATTCTTCGCGGCCTCGCTCGACCTTCGATGGGCCGTCGATCTCCGCCGGAACGCTGGCGTGGCTGGCCGTGGGCGTCGCCTTCGCCGCTTTGCGGATCGGCCCCGTGCTGAACGCCCCGGTTGCCGGCGCCGAACTCGAACATCTTTCCGGCGCCTGGCAGGCGAGCATCGGCAACGCCGACGCCCGCCTCATCCCCACCCTCTTCCAGTCGCTCACCGCCCTCAGCTTCCTCTTCACGACATCCGAACTCCCCGCCCGCGTGACCGCCCTTGTCGCGACCGCCACCATCCCGTTCGCCATCTACGGGATGCGGCCTGTGCTCGGCAACGCCGGCGCGCTGGTGAGCCTTGTCCTCCTCGCGCTCGACCCCTTCGGCATCCTTCTCGGCGGGACAGCGACGGCGATGGGGTTCGATCTCGCGATAACCGCCTGGCTCGCCATGGTCGTACTCCGCCGCGCTGACCTGCGCTGGGGCTGGGTCGGGGCCGGATTCCTGGTGGCGACGGCCGGTCCGCTGCCCCTCCTCTTCTGTGGCGCCTGGGCCGCCGCCTCGCTCACCCGCGGCGTCCGCCGGCCCACGGCGAGCACGGGCCTTCTTCTCACGGGCTTTGTCCTCGGCGTGGTCTTCGCGACCGCCCGGCTGGGAGCCGGGCTGGATGGCCTCGTCGTGCCGCCGATCGATCTCATCGCCGCCAGCGCGAACGACGCCTGGGCGACGGCGAAAACGGTCGATCTCGTCGCCCTCTACGGGCTTCCGCTCCTCCTCCCCGGATTGGCCGCTCTCCTCTGGCGCCTCCGGGAATGGTATCGGACGGCCGAAACCCCGCCGGAAAGCCGGACCCTCATGGCCTGGCTGGCCATCACCGGCGGGTGGCTCGTCTTCTCGCTGGCCGACAACTCGCCTCTCCCGGCGGCCGCCCTGGCACTGCCGCTGGCGTTGCTCCTGGGGCCGGCGGTCGCCCGGTTGGTGGGCGCGGCGGGCCGGGCCGAATGGAGGCTCGCGGGCTTGCTCCTCGCTGGCGCCGCGATCTTCGGAGGCATCGCCCTGGCCTACGCACTCGATTGGGCGCGCCTCGAAAAGGTAGGGAACGCGGCCGACCAGTTCCGTGTCGCGGGCTTCGCTGCGCTGATGGTGGCGATCCTCGTGGTCATCGCCCTGCGCCGCGAAACGAGGGCCGCGCTGGCCGTTCCCGGCCTCGCCGCCGGCCTCGCCCTCCTGCTGGCGGTCTCGTTCGCGAGCGCCATCCCGGGCGAGGAGCCGCTCACTTCGCCCTATGCGCCCGAACAGGCGCGCGCCTTGCGCGACGCCGCCATCGCCATCCGCGAACGGGACGGTGGCGTCATTCAGGTACACCCTTCCTTGAAGGAGGCGACGACCTGGCCCTTCCGGGATTCGGGCGACCTCTTCCTGGCTTCGCGCCATGATCCGGCGGCGGCGGTCGTTATCTGGCCTGCCGAGCTGCCCCCGCCGGCGGGATTGCAGCGCCTCGAGGGTAACTGGGCCTTAACCCGCAAGGTCCAGACTCCGACAAATCGGGTGTTACAGGGAGTTCACTGGCTCTTCGACCGCAATACACTGGCGGTGCGGCCCCAACCGGTCGCGGTTTACACCAGGGCGAAACCATGACCTCACAACCCATGGCCACGGCGCCGGCGCTCCGTGGCAACATCCTTGAGCGTGCCCTCGCCCTGCGCATTCCGCTGCGCTGGGAGTTTTTGGCATACGCCGTCGTCGCCGCCGGAGCGATCGGCTTCCGCTTCTGGGACCTTGGCTCGCGCGCCCTCCACCACGACGAGAGCATCCACGCTCAATGGTCGTGGGATCTGCTTCGTGGCAACTACACCCATAGCCCCGTCTTCCACGGCCCCTTCTACTACCACCTTCAGGGCTCGATGTTCTTCCTCTTTGGTGCGAACGACTACACCTCGCGCCTCTCCGCGGCCGTGTTCGGTTCGATCATCGTCTTCCTCCCGTTGCTCTTGCGGCGCTGGTTGGGCCCCGTCGGGACGTTCGCGGCCGTCGCCTTGCTGGCCTTCTCCCCCACCCTCGTCTACTACAGCCGTTTCCTGCGCGAAGACATCTACATGGCCGCCTTCGTCCTGCTCATGGTGGCCGCCATGTGGCGATACATCGAAGGTGGGCGCGAACGCTGGCTGATCATCTTCGCCCTCGCCTTCACCGGCGCTATCACCACGAAGGAAGGCACATTCCTGACCGTCGGCGTCTTCCTCGTCATGCTCGACCTCTACGTCGCAGCCGAACTGGCGACCCAGACGCTGACAAGCCGGGGCACGTTCACACCCCTCCGGCGGGCCGTTCTGGCCGCCTCGTACTCGCTCTTCGTCGTTCCGGTCGTCGCCTTCTGGCCGTTCCTCAGGCGGGTACGGCGCGCCTACGACTGGGACCACTTCCCACGCTCGGCCGACGTGCTCGTGCTCCTCGGGACGATCGTCCTGCCCTTGCTCACGCCGATCCTGCGCGAACCGCTGGAGAAGTTCGGGTTCGTGGCGAAGGATGTTGCCCTGGGGAACGGTGAGTTCACCAGCCGGCTGAACTGGGAGAAGCACCTCAACGCCAACATCACCGTCAACGATGGCCTCGCCCTCGCTGGCCTGTTCGCGATCACGACGAGCGCGGCGGCCTTCGTTGGCCTCCAGTGGAAGCCCCGGATCTGGCTGATCTCCTTCCTCTCCGGCGCAGTGATCTACTTCACCCTGATGACCTCGTTCTGGACGAACTGGGACGGGCTGGTGAGCGGCCCCTGGGGCTCGTTGGACTACTGGATCACGCAGCAGGGCGAGTACCGGGGTGACCAGCCCTGGTTCTACTACTACCTCCTCGTGCCCGCCTACGAGTTCCTCCCACTCACCATCGCCGTTGGCGGTCTCTGGTGGTCGGTCGTGCGCGGAAACGTCTTCTCGCGGTTCCTCGTGGGCTGGATCTTCGGGCAGTGGATGATGCTCTCGATCGGCTCCGAGAAGATGCCCTGGCTGAACACGCACCTCGCCGTGCCCACGGCCCTCCTCGCCGCCTGGACTATCAACCGCGCCTGGCAATCGCGCCCCACCGCGCTTCCCGCTGGCGGCGCCGCGCTCCGGCTGGCGGCGGTCGCGGCGGCTGCATCCGTCGCCGCCCTCCTCATCGTCGGCTTGCCTTCCAACGCCGCCCTCAACGCCGTCCGCGTCGTGCTCGCTCTCGCTACCGCCGTCGTCGTTCTCTTCGCCGTCCGCCCGGGTGGCAG
>JANMTH010000238.1:0-9489 GCA_031390305.1 Thermoflexaceae bacterium | reverse complement strand
CCGCCGCGAGGAGGGCGACCGCCGAGACGCCGAGGTGGTTCGGCCGGAGCTGGCTGCGGGTGGCGAGGATGCCGTAGCGGCGGCCGCTGGCGAGGGTGAGGGACTCCGGCTTCTCGGGGGCATCCTCCGCCATGTCGAGATAGCAGACGACGATGACGTGGCTGTAGCCGCTGAGGCCGTCGATCTTCGTGGCGTGCTCGGGGAGCAGCTGAATCGTGCTTTCGACGCTCTCCCAGCCCTTCGGCCGCGGCTTCGTCACCTCGTTGTGGACGAAGCCGATCGCGGTCAGGGTGACGCGCGCCGGGGGCAGGGGCCGGTCGAAGAGCGGATCATTCTTCTTTCGCCAGAACACCGTTCCACCGTGCCCTCGGCTCGGCACGTGCGCAAGTGGCTCAGCGGCCGGCGAACGGCTTGATGACCTCGGCGCTGAACCATTGGATGTCGTCGAGGTTTGAAAGGGCGACCGAAAGCTCGGCGACGCCGAGGGTTTCGAAGGCGCGCGCCTGTTCGACCATCGCGCTGGCGTCGCCGTAGAGGACGCCGCCGGCGTCCCATTGGGTGACCTTTTCGGAACGTCCCCAGCCGCGGGCGATGCCGGCGATCCGCCCGGCGAGTGCGCCCGCGGCCTCCGCCGTTGCGCCGCGCGCGCAGAGAACGTCGGAGGTGAGGACGAAACTCGCGGGCTCGCGGCCGGCGGCGACACACCATTGGCGAACCGTTGGGAAGAGCTCCGCCAGCTGAACGGGGCCGAGCTGCCAGGTGTTCAGGCCGTCGGCGCAGCGAATGGCGGCCCGCAAGGCCAGCCCGGCGGTGTTCAGGCCCACGAGCACGGGCGGGTGGGGCTTTTGCACGGGCTTCGGCTCGAAGGTGGCGCCGCCTTCGAGCTGGAAGAACGCGCCCGTGAACTCCGTCTTCTCCCGCGTCCAGAACGAGCGCATCACGGTGATGCTCTCTTCGAGCAGCTTCACACGGTCGGCGAAGCCGGGCATGACGTATCCGAAGGGGCGAAAATCGCCGTGTTCGTAGCCAGTGCCGATGCCGAGCGACGCTCGGCCGCCGCTCAGGACGTCCACGGTCGCGACCTGGCGGGCGAGGTTCTGGGGATGGTGGAAGGGGGCGCCGGTGACATGGGTGCCGAGGCGAATACGGGTGGTCCGCGCGGCGGCGTAGGCCAGCCAGGTCCACGGGTCGGCGATGGGGAAGGCGGGGTGATCGACGATGTTCAGCGTGCGGAACGCCGTCGCGTCGATCGCCGCCAGCGCCGAATCATCCACCCAGCCTTGATTGGTGACGACGATACCGAATTCCATGCGTTCTCCTTTGGCCCGATTCAGACGCGCTTCGCGCCCTCGTTGCCATCGGCAACGCGCTGGCGGGCGAGTTCGAAGATCTGGCGGTTGCCGGTTGTCCAGGTCACGGTCAGGCGCGCGCCGCGGATCTTCCAATCCGTTGGCGCGCGGACGAGTTCGTGCGTGTAGTAGCCGCCGAGCAGCAGCGTGCTATCGCCCTTGTCGTTCGGAAGGAAGTGTTGGGCGGACATGTGGACGACGGCCGTCGCCTCGTCGCCGCGAACGTCGATCACGAAGTTCGTGAGGGTGTGCTGGGTCGCGTCGAACCCGGCGAGGGCGCTTCGGACGTTCGCGACCCACTGGTCGGCGGTCAGCTTCAGGGGCGTCCCCCCGCTCCAGGAGGTGAAGTCAACCTCCAGCTCGTCGGTGAAGGCGGAACGGTAGAGGGCCCAGTCGCGCATATCGACGCCGCTGGCGTAGCGCAGGATCGACTCGGTGATCTCCTGCTTGTCGAGCATCCGCTGGAGTCGTACTTCGTCCATTGGCCTTCTCCGGTGTTTGGTGGCGGCGAGTCTACCCGGCGGCCGCCTTCCATGTCGCGACGAGGTAGCCTTCCTCCGTATTCGGGAGGATGCGGGCGTCTACGCCAGGTGTTCCGGCGAGCCGCTCCAGTGCGGCCTTCACCGCCGTTCCGAAGACGACGTAGGCAGCTGCCCGGATATCGAGCTGGAAGAGGTGAAAGGGTTCTTCCGGCGCCCACCCCGTAGCCGCGCGCAAGGCACGGGCGTAGCGCTCGCGTTCATCCGAGCCGTCGATCGGAGCGGCCCGGCCGGCAAGCTTGAAATCCCCCTCCGTGCCGGACTTGCTGGTGACCGTGCTGTGAAGGACGCAGCGGGGGTCGCGGAGCACGTCTAGCAGCTTGCGCGATTGCCACATGCCTCCGAGCGTGAGTTCGCCTTCGAAGAAGAAGAACTCGATCGGAGTTACGCGCGGGCTGCCGTCCTTCCGGGTCGTGCCCATGAGCACCAGTTCTGTCGAATCGAAGCGCTCACGTCCGAGGGCGGCAAGGGCCGGCGCCTCGCGGGCAAACTCCCGCCAGCTGACCATCTCTACCTCCTGAAATCCGGGCCGCGATGTTCGATGCCGTTCCCGGAAAACGATTCCCGCCGAGCCAGGGCACTCCGGCTGGCGCTGGCGCAGGATACGCGTTCTCGGGGCGAATTGAAACGAAGCTCAGGCGGGCTTGGGGGTCGTCGCATCAACGCGGCCGCCCTTGCCGCGGCGAAGGGCGGGAGCGCCGAGCAAGATCAGGCCGGCGATCCCGAGGGCGGCCCATTCGGTGGCCGGCACCACGACTTCGAGACCCAGGCCCTGGCCAGCGAAACTGACGGGGGCCACGGCGAGCATGGAGAACCCCATGACGAGCGGGAAGAGCCCCATCACACGGCCCCGCATCTGCTCGGAAACGGTGTACTGGACGAGCGTCATGGCGGTAACGATCGCCCCGGTCATCGCGAATCCGAGGCCGAAGTTGGCGAGCGCGGTGAGCGGCACGGAGCGGGAGTGGGCGAAGAGGATACCGGAGACGGCGAAGAGGATGACCATAGCGGCCAGGGTGGTGCCCCGCCGGCCCATTTCCGGGCGGGCCGCGAAGGTGAGCGACGAGGTGACGGCCCCTATCCCCCAGAGCATGGCGAGGAGGCCGAACTGGCCGCGGCTGAGTCCGAGCACTTCGGTCATCCAGACCGGACCGAGCATGCCAACGCCGGGCATAGCCACTACCTGCATGGCGACGATCATCGCGATGACGGCGAAGATCGTCGCGTCTCGGCGGGCGTAGCCGAGGCCATCGCGGATATCGCGGACGAAGCCAGAGGACGACCGCCGCATCGCCATCGCTTTGCTGCTGTACCGCATCATCGCAATCAGGGGGAGGATGAAGGCCCAGGCGAGGAGCGAGCCAGCCACCACCTTGCCCGGGCCGATGGTGCCACTGAGCCACCCGACGAGCGGCAAGACGGCCGGGAAGGTGAGCTGTTGGGCGACGTTATTCAAGGCGATGGCGTGGCCGATCCGGGCGGGCCCGACGATGACGGGGATGCTGGCGGACCGCGATGGGCCATCGATCGCCATGTTCGAGGCGGCGAGGAAGACGAGGACCAGAAGCGCGGCGATCGTCGCATCGTCGAACGGCTTCCAGATCATGCAGACGGCCATCAGGGCGGTCGTGGTGAAGGCGATGAGTTCGCAGACGAGGAGGACGTGGCGCCGTTCGAAGCGATCGGCGATGGCGCCGCCGAGGAGGCTGAAGATGAGCATGCCGACACCGCGGACGGCCACGATGAGCCCCGAGAAGAGCACCTTTTCGCCGGGATAGTTGTCTATCGACCAGAAGGTGAGGGTGATGAATTGCATGGGCATCACCAGATTCTGGAAGACTGTGGCGGCCATCAACAGCGCGAAGTCGCGCTGACGGAGGACGCCGAGGCGGCTTTCGCGAGGGAAGGTCGTCGTGCTCATTTAGTTCATGGCGAGCTTATCGTATCCGCGACTCGCCCGCTCCCGGAGAGGCGCTGCGCTGGGGTCGATCGCCCCCCGAAGTCTGGCGCTGGGCGGCCGGCGACCCCGCGCCGGGAAAGGAAAACGGATGCCGGGAAGTCCCGGCATCCGTTTGGTTTGCGCCTGGGGGCGCACCGCCGATAACGCGTCGCCGACCGTGGAGGTTAAACAATCGATGCGAAAATCCTCCATGGCCGTGCATCTGCTGGCGTGTGGGCGGACTATCGCGCTCCGGCGGGGACTCGCGCCCTGGCGGCGATCTCATCGAGCACGGGAGCGATGTACCGCTTGAAGGCGGCCGGGTCCTCGCTCATCGGGAAGTGGCCGAGGCCGGCCATCTCCGTGAAGGTCGAGCCCTTCACCTGGGCGGCGAGCAGCGCCGAGGCGGCCGGGGGGCTCGCCCAGTCGTACTCGCCCGTGAGGAAATAGACGTCAAGCAGGGAGGTATCGATCTGGTCCGCGAGCCCCGTGAGGTCGTGATCGACGCAGTAGTAGTAGATGTCGCCCTTGAAGGTTGGCGGCGCGCCCTGGCTGTAGACCCAGGCGGTCTCGCGGCGGTAGCGCTCGGGGCTGGTGGGCGACATCACGCCGTACATCACGCTCGCCTTGAAGCCGTTGCCGATTGCGGGGTGATGCCAGTAGTCCTGGTAGCCACCCGGCGTCGCGATCGCCGCTTCGAGGCCGATGACGGCACGGAACTCGCGCGGGTGATAGAGCGCGAGGTCGGCGGCGAGATGGCCGCCGATGGAGCTGCCCATGTAGACGGGGCGGACGAGTTCGAGAGCCTGGCTCAGCGCGGTCACAACGTCCATCAGCCACTCGCGTTCGAGCCGGTACTCCCGCTTCCACCATTCGAGGCCTTCGGGAGGAACCGACTTGCCGTGGTAGGGCAGGTCGTAGGCGATCATCCGGAAGTCGCGTTGGAAGTCGGGATCTTCGAGGAAGTGACGCCACTGGCGGCCGTCGGCGCCGGCCGTGTGCTGGAGAAGGATGGGGATGCCCTGGCCAGCTTCTTCGAAGTAGACGCGGTACTCGACGTCCTGGACGGTGATGTAGACGTAGCGGCCGATGGCGGAATCGAAGCGTGCCATGGCTCAAGCCTCCCGCGCGAGATCGCGCATGATATCGATGAGGCGGCGGATGGCGGGATAGTACGGGCGGAACCCGTTCTCTTCGCCCTCGATCGTGAAGCCCTGGCGCGATGCCGCCGCCATCAGGTCCTGGTAGAACGGGCGGGGGACCGGCTTGAGGAGTTCGTCCCATTCGGCGGCTGGCGCCGAGATCCGGATCGGCGCTTCGCCTTCCTCCTGTTCAAACGAGGATATCCGGCCGCCATCGACGGCGAGCAGGTACGGCTCGCCGCCAACGTCGAAGCGGACGCGCCCGTCCCAGAAGCGGGCGGCGAGGGTGAATTCCGGGTCAGCGTTGGCTGCTTCGCGGATGCGGCTGGGGTGGAGCGCGGTCATCGGGCACCTCCTGGCGGTGGTGCAGTATAGATCGGCCGCTGGCGGCGGGGGCCTACAAGAGGGAGCGTTCCGGAAAGTAGGTCGCGTAGAAGCCGCGGTCGCGGGTGAGGAGACGATCGGCCTGAAGCAGAGCATGGGCGCCGATGAGGAAGTCGGCGACGATGTGTTGGCGCGGCACGATTCCACGTCCGCAGCGCGCGCAGCGGAGTTCGTTCGGTTCGCCACAGGCGGGGCATTCGATGCGGGCGGGCCGCCGCTGGCGATAGCTGTCCCAGCGCGTGCCGGCGAGCACGAGGGTTTCGCGTTCGAACCCGGTTAACGTGATGGCCGTTGCCGCAAGAAACTCGTTGACGTCTTGGCCGCCGCGCAGGAACGCCGGAACGACTTCCGCGAAGGCAGCGCCGGAGATGACAAGGAGCCCTTCATTCCTGGCCCAGTCCAGCTTCTCCTCCGCGCGAATCGCCGCTGGCGCATCATCGGTTTAGACGAGGTCGAGGATCGTGTTGCTGTCGATCCCGCTGGTCATCGACCGCGCATCTCCTCGATCAGGCTGTCAACGCTCTGCCCCAGGCTCCCACAGGCCCCGCGCCAGCGGGCGAACGGCGATGCTATCTCGACACGTGCGCCGATAATCTTCCCACCCGCCTCGCTCCACTCGATCTCGTCGCCCGCGCGAATACCGGCGCGGTCGCGGATCTCCTTGGGGATGGTGACCTGGCCCTTCGTGGTAACGCGTGTCGGCACGGTAGTTCTCCAGCGGTATTACCCACTGAGTATACATGGAGCCGCCCCCGGCTTCGGGCCGGCTTCGCTATACTCCGCCCACCCTCCATGGAGTTCCCGCTATGCTCGCACCTGGTCCCCTTTCCGGCGTCCGCGTCCTCGACCTCACGATGTGGGTGCAGGGCCCGATGGCGGCCACCCTGCTGGGCGATCTCGGCGCCGATGTTGTGAAGCTCGAAAAGGCGGGCGTTGGCGACCACGCGCGAGCGCTCCAGAGCGTCTTCGGCGTCGATCTTCGGCGCGAGGGCGCGCCCAACCTCCTCTGGACTACCTGCAATCGGAACAAGCGCGGACTGGCGCTCGACCTCGGCCATCCGGCGGCACGGCCAGTGTTCGAAACGCTGATCCGGAGCGCCGACGTCTTCGTTACGAACCTGATGCCGGCCGCGCTCACCCCGCTGGGGGCGGACGAGGCCTCTGTCCGCGCCTGCAATCCGCGGATCGTGTACGCCCGGGCGGCCGGGTTCGGCCAGCGGGGCCCGTGGGCGAACGACCCCTGCCAGGACACGGTGGGGATGGCATACGCCGGGCTCCTCTTCACCTGTTCGCCCGATGGGGAGACGCCGTACTACCCGCCGGGGGCGCTGAGCGACGTGCTTTCGGGGACGATGATGGCCTTCGGCGTGCTCGCCGCTCTGCGCGAACGCGACCGCACCGGCGAGGGCCAGGCCGTTAGCACTTCACAGCTGCAGACGCTGATGTGGATGCAGTCGTTGAACGTCGGCGCGGTGGCGAACCTTGGAAAATCGTTCGCCCATTCGGACCGCTTGACGCCGCCGAACCCGATCTTCAACACCTACCGCTGCGGCGACGGCCGCTGGCTGGCGCTGGGGATGGCCGTCCCGGCGATGTGGGCGGAGATGTGCCGCGCCATCGACCGTGAGGACCTGATAACGGACCCGCGGTTCGCGAGCATGGAATCTCGGCGGGTGCATGCCGCTGACGCCGTCCAGATCCTCGACGCCCACTTTCTCACCAACACCGCCGATTACTGGCTCGAACGGCTACGGGCGCGAGAACTCTGGGTGGGGCCGATCAACCGCGTCGAGGACCTGATGGACGACGAGATGGTGCGGGCGAACGGCTACCTGCTCGAAATCGAAGATGGGACGAAGGCGGCGCGGATGCCGTTCACGATCGCGGGCCACGAACCGCGCCCCGGGGCGGCGCCGGAACACGGGCAGGACTCAGACGCCGTGCTCGCGGAGGCTGGGTTGAGCGCCGAGAGCATCCAGGATCTGCGGGCGGCGGGCGTCGTCTGGTAGCGCGTCAGAGCCGCTCCCATTCCTCGCGGGAGATGGCGGCCTGGCGGAGGAGACGTGCGAGCAGGTTGGTCGCGATGTCGCCCCGGTGCGGGTTCGGCACGCTGATCGCGATAGCGCCCTTCCGCATGATCCGATGTTTGCCCCGTGGAAACGGCCCTTCGAAGCCCGCGCGGGCCAGAGCCGCTACGAAGTCCCGCGTGGCGATCGGACCGAAGTGCGGCACTCAGGCCACTTCAGGTACGGCCAGCTCGACGCCGGAAACCGTCGGCAACGACATGTGGGCGGCGATCCGGAAGAGAATCCACGACTCCAGCACGTCCCTCAACTCGTCGCGGCAACCTTCCAACGTGGCTGCGGTCGCCCAGACCCCCTGGCATGCGGGAACCTCACCGTAGTACTCCCGGGAGTCCTCGAGGAACTCGTAGGTGGCCGTGTGCATGGCCGCGTCCAGATAGTCCGTGAACACGCGTTGATTGTACACCAGCGGGCCCAGCCTCAGGCTGGCGTCAGCGGGATGTCCAGCCGTGCCGCTAGGCGGAAGAGTAGCCAGCTCTCGAGCGCTTCGCGGAGGTCGTCCCGGCAGGCCTGTTCCGTTGGCCCGGAACCCCAGAGGCCGTCGAGTTCCGAGACTTCGCCGTACCAGCCCTCGCCGGCGTCGAGCGGTTCGAACGTCGCGGCCCGCATCGCCGCTTCCATGTACTCGGTCAGCACGGGGCAAGTATACGCGGGGCAGCGCACGCCCTCCACACAGGCCGGCCAGGCCTCAGCGAGGACATCACTCAAGCCGTCTTGGCGGACGCTTGGCCCCTTGGCGCTCTTGGCGATGAACGTCGTTGGCGCCCCGGACCTCAGGCTGGCGTCGCTGGCTTCCGCGCCGCCATCGCCTGGAGACAGCCGTAGGCCGCGTACTTGTAGCTGTCCGCCAACGACGGATAGTTGAACACCATCTCGATGAACACGTCGATCGTCCCGCCCATGTGGATCACCGCCTGGCCGATGTGGACGAGCTCGCAGGCCCGCTCGCCGATGACGTGGACGCCGAGGAGACGGCCGGACTCGGCATCGGCGATGAGCTTCGTCATCCCCTCCAGGTCGCCGCTGATCTTGCCACGTGGGTTATCAGCGAAGGCCGCGCGGCCGATGACGTAGTCGATCCCCCTCGCCTGGCAGCTCTCTTCCGTTTCGCCGACGGCACTGACCTCAGGAATCGTGTAGATGCCATACGGCATCATCGAATGGACGGACTGCTTGTAGCTGAAGCCGAAGGCCTTACACACGGCGACCCTCCCCTGTTCCATGGATACCGACGCGAGCGCTGGAAAACCGATCACGTCGCCGGCGGCGAAGATGGATGGAACGGCCGTGCGATAGTCGCTATCCACCGCGATGTTGCCGCGCGAATCGGGACCGATACCCAGCGCTTCGAGCCCGAGGCCCGCGGTGTTGCCGACGCGCCCGGCGGCGAAGAGAAGGTGTTCGGCCCGGAGGACCGGGCCGTCGTCGAGTGTCGTTTCGATCGCCCCGCCGCCGCGCCGGACATCCTTCCAGCCGCGCCCCAGGATCAGGCGAACGCCGAGGCGCTCCATCGCCGCCGACAGCCGATGGACGAATTCGTGGTCGAGGAAGGAGAGGATATCCGGCCGCGGGTCCACGAGGTCCACCGGCACGCCGAGGGCCGCGAACATGCAGGCGTACTCACAGCCGATCACCCCGGCCCCGAGGATGGTAAGGGAGGCGGGCAGTTGAACGAGCTTCAGGACGCTGTCGCTGTCGTGGATCGCCGGGTCCGTAAAGTCGATCCCCGCGGGGCGCCGGGGCTGTGAGCCGGTGGCGATGAGGATAACTTCGGCTCGCAGATCGCGCCCGCCAATGGCCACGGTGTGCGGCCCCACGATCCGCGCCTCGCCGGTGAAGCTCGTGATCCGGTGCGTTTCGAGGTTCGCGCGAATGGTCGCGGCTTCGGCCGCGGCGATCGCCTGCTGGCGTGACATCAGGCGCTGGACGGTCGCTTCGGGGTCAAGTTCGACTGCCACGCCATAGAGTTCTCGCGCCCGGTACCCGGAGAGATAGAGCGCCGACTCGCGAAGCGTCTTGCTGGGGAGCGTTCCCGTGTGAACGGCGGCGCCG
>JANMTH010000201.1:0-7995 GCA_031390305.1 Thermoflexaceae bacterium | reverse complement strand
ACTGCTACTCCTACCCGAACGAAGACACCTGGACCGATTCGCCCGCCGTCGAAGGCGTCGTCCTCGTCGGCGACGCCGCCGGGCACAACGACCCGATCATCGGCCAGGGCCTCTCCATCTCCTTTCGCGATGTCCGTCTCGTGAACGAGGCGCTCTCCTCGACGGCGAACTGGAACGCCGCCATCTTCGCCGGCTACGCCGCCGAACGCGCCGAACGGATGCGCCGGCTTCGCTTCGCCGCCCGTGTCGCCGCCGTTATCGATTCCGAGTTCGGCCCCGAAGCGGCCGCCCGCCGCCGCCGCGTCCGCGCCCTCCAGGCCGCCGATCCGAGCATGATGCTGCCCACCCTCGGCGTCATGGTGGGCCCCGAAAACGTTCCCGAGTTCGCCTACACCGAGGACGTCATGGCGCGCCTCGTTAACGCCTAGGACACGAATCGCCCTGTCTCCCCTCGCCCGCGACGGTCAGGCCGAGCAGTGGTTCGCTGCCGCCGGGCAGTTCGAGGACGGTTACGGTCGGCGCGGTCATGTGGCAATCGTACCGGGGTTCGGGAGCCGTCTGTGGGCGAGTGTGGCCTGGGCTTGCCATCGGGCGCGCCGTACCGTAAGAAACGCGCAGACCGGCGGGCCGGTATCCGCTGCTGGAGGATTGTGATGAGTGTCGAAGGCTGGCTGGACCTTTCCGGAAAGGTCGCGTTCGTTACCGGATCCGGCCACGGGATCGGCGCGGGCATCGCCGAGGCGCTGTCGGCGGCGGGAGCTACGGTGGTAGTCAGCGATATCAACGCGGCCACATCGGAAGCGACGGCGAAACGGCTGGGGGCGGCGAACATCCCCCTCGACGTCACGAACCGCGAGGCCGTCGATGAGACCCTCGACCGGGTCGCTCGCGAGTTCGGCAGCCTCGACATTCTCGTCAACAACGCAGGTGTCTACCGTGGCTTCGGTGGCCCGGTAGCGGCAATCACGGATGAGATGTGGCGAACTCTCTGGTCGGTGAACGTCGATGGCGTCTTCTACTGCTCGCGGGCGGCGGCCAGGATCATGCAGGCCCAGGGACGCGGCGGCCGGATCATCAACATCGCCTCGACCCAGGCGGTGACGCCCGGCGTCGGCGTCACGTACGACGGTTCGAAGGCGGCGGTCGTGCAGATTACGCGATCGCTGGCGCTAGAACTGGGGAGCAAGGGGATAACGGTGAACGCGGTGGCGCCGGGGCCGACCTGGGTGGTGGACGCGCCGAAGCCGCCGATCAGCGGCGATGTGCCTCCGCGCACGGGTGATGCCCTGGCGGACGCCGTTGGCGCGCGGATCGCGCGGATGCCGCTCGGACGATGGGGCGACCCGCTGGAGATCGGGAAGGCGTGCATCTTCATCGCTTCGCCCATGGCGGACTTTATTACGGGGATCTATCTCCCGGTCGATGGCGGCTGGTTGGTGGAGTAGCGGGTAGCTGTTAGCTGCTAGCTGTTAGCTGCTAGTGGGGTTGTTCGTGGCCGGGCATCGTGCGCTTGCGCCGACCCCCGGAGGAGGACGTTGCCGGGCGCGGTTCGGATGTCCGCGGCCCCGGTGGGCCACGACTACGGGGGTGGGGTTGGAGGGTTGGCCGGGCGGTTGGGGATGGTAAGCGGTCCGTGGCCCCGGTGGGCCACGACTACCGGGGGCCGGGGTGGGTGAGCCCGCGAAGGCCGACGCATGCGCGGGCCTTCGCGGGTGCGGCTGGCGGTCGAGCTGGGGGAATCGCGCCGCCGCCGTCGGGATTGACGATACGCGGGCGGGCGGTGGCTCGACGATGAAGTGCTTCACACAGCGTGGCCGAATCCGGACGAATTCCACATATTCTGAGAAAGGGGTTAGAATCGGCCCCATTAATCATGCCTGATGATCATTTCCTCGGAGAGCTCCCCTGGCTCGCCCGGCTTCCCACGGAGGATCGCCAGGCGCTGGCCCATCGCGCCCGCCTCCGCCAATTTCCGGCGGGTACGGCGCTCGTCACGGAAGGCTCCGTGGCCGACGCCCTCTTCGTGATCACAGAAGGGCGTGCCCGCGTCGTCGTCTCCAGCGGCACTGGCGAAGAAGCGACGCTCGCCATGTTCGGTCCGGGCGAACCGATCGGCGAGTTCTCGATCTTCGACGGCCTCCCCCGCTCCGCTTCTGTCATCGCCACGATCGAGACGACGGCACTGATGATCACGCGCGAGGCGGTGATCGAGTGGGTTCGCGCCCGCCCGGACGCCGCCGTGGCGATCATCGAGACCCTGGCGACCCGCCTGCGCCGCACGAATCAGCGGATCAGCGACCTTTCCTTCCTCGACCTTCCTCACCGCCTTGCCAAGCAACTCGTGACGCTGGCGGCGCTCTACGACATTGAAGCCGCCACGATCAACGGGAGTGTGCGGCTGAAGATCACGCAGGGAGAGCTGGCCTCGATGCTCGGGGTAAGCCGGGAGAGCGTCAACAAGCAGCTCAACGTCTTCAGCAAGCAGGGCCTGATCACGATCTCTCGGGGCGCGCTGACGCTCGACGATATCCGGTCCCTCCGCGAGTTTTCGTAGCAGGGCGTGGGATGACGGGTGGGGGCGGGCTGGGCATGGTACGCGAATCCGCGGCCGCTGTGGGCCGCAACTACGGGGGCCGCGATGACGAAGGATTGCGACATGAGATGACGTGATCCCGGTTCATGCTGCCGCCCAGGTCGTGACGTGAATGGAGGGCTCGATGCTTACGTGGAGCGAGTTCGCGGGGGAAGCGCCGGAGATGGCGGCGGCGGGGCGGCGGTTGCTCTACCAATTCGGGATAGGGCTCGGCTACCTGGCGACGGTGCGCGGAGACGGCGCTCCGCGGCTGCACCCGTTCTGCCCGATCTTCTGGGCTGATGGCCTGTATGGGCTGATCCTTCCGGAATCGCCGAAATGCGGTGACCTGGCGCGGGATGGCCGGTACGCTATCCACGCTTGCAACCCGCAGGACAGGGACGACGAGTTCGTGGTGAGCGGGGTTGCGCGGCTGGCGGGGGAGAGGGTCGCGGCGGTACGAGCGGCGTTCCTGACTTCGCCGGGCGCCACGAGCACGGGGACCGAGACCTGTTTCGAGTTCCTCATCGACCGGGCGCTTCATGCGGCGTACAAACCGAGGAGCGAGGGCAACACCTGGCCGCCGGCCTACACGCGCTGGCGGGCGGGCGGCTGAGGGCCAGGGCACAAGGGAGAGCAGCGTGGTGAGATGGGGTGCGTTCGAGAGCGCGGCGCCGGAACTGGCGGCGAACGGGAGGCGGCTGCTCTACCAGGGCGAGACGGGAGCGGGCTTCCTGGGCACGGTACGGAAGGACGGAGGGCCGCGGGTCCATCCGATCTTCCCGATTCTCGCCGATGGGGAGCTGTTCGGCTTCATCGTGAACCTGGGGTGGAAGTACCACGATCTCGTGCGGGACGGACGGTACGCTTTGCACAGCTTCCCGAGCGCGGAGGGCGGCGAGGAGTTCTACGTCACCGGCCGGGCCGTGCTAGTGACAGACGCGGGGCGCCGGGCGAGGGTGGTGGCGGCGACCGGGGATCGACAAGGCAAAGCGGACTTCGAGGCGCTGTTCGCCTTCGATATCGAGCGGGCGCTGCACACCCACTGGGCGAACTGGGGCACGCCGGCGACGTGGCCGACGTTTACGAAGTGGGGTCGGTAGCCGGGCGTCGCTCCCTCACCCCCTGCCCCTCTCCCAGTGCGCTGGGCGAGGGGAGAGCCGTATCGGAGGGACGCGGCCAGGTATCGCGGACTGTTGGGGAGTCGTACTAGCTCGCGGCGGCGGCGGCCTGTTCCGCCATCGCGACCTGCATCTGGATCGCCTGCCGCATCATCAGCAGCTTCTCTTTGGTGAAGCCCTGGGAGAGGAGGTCGTTGAGGGCGTAGATGGCGCCGGTCTCCATATCGCGCTTCTGTTGATAGCTGGCGAGTGAGGCGTCGAGCTCTTCGCGGCCAGACCAGGCGGCATCGAGCGCTTCGCTCACGTACTCGGCGTCGCGGAAGCAATCGTTGATGCCCTGACCGAGGGTCGGGTCTTTCAGGTAACCGGCGTCGCCGACGAGGATCCAGCCGGGGCCGTAGGGCTTGCGGTAGTAGCTGGTATAGCCGGGCCAGCCCATGATCCGGTCCTCGCGTTTCTTGTCTTTGAGGCGCTCGGTGAGTTCGGGGAGGGTGGCCCAGCTCTCTTCCATGGACTTCTCGGGGTCCTTCTTCTTCTCTTCCCAGAATTCGACCGGCCAGCCGGCGGCGAGGCAGACGAGGCCATCGTTGGTGGGGAAGAGCCCGCAGAAGCCGCCACTGGAGTTGCCGTGGAACTCGAGCGTCGTGGCGTCCTTCACGCCGCTGTAGTAGGAGTAGTAGGCGCAGTTGCGGGGCGGCAGGGTGTTGTATTCCTGGGCACCGACCGTTTTGGCCAGATGGGAGTACTTGCCATCGGCGCCGATGACGACCTTCGCCTTCTCGATGACGGTCGAGCCATCTTTCAGCTGGCCGCGGACGCCGACGACGACGCCGTCCTCCATCAGGATCTCCTGGACGGAGAAGCCTTCGCGGACTTCGGCGCCGGATTCGCGGGCGGCATCGACGAGGATCTGGTCGAGGTAGGTGCGGCGTGGGGCGATGGTTGGGTATGGGCTGGGGCCGAAGTCGAAGGTATAGGGCTCCTGATCGAGCCAGATCGTGAGGCCGCCCGTGCAGTGGGTGACGCCGGTGGCGAGGACGCGGTCGAGGAGGCCCCACTTCTGGAGGCGGTCGGTGGCGTCGCCGGCGAAGGCGTGCGTGGAAAGGATGTCGCTGGGGAAGGTCGCCCTATCCACGACGAGGACGTTGTAGCCCTTGCGTGCCAGGAGCATGCCGGTCGGAGAGCCGGCGCAGCGGGCGCCGATGATGATCGCATCGTACATGGGGAAGCACCTCGGAGGGATAAATGGAGAGTTTCGCTATCCATTTCTATCACGTTCGCGGTCGAAGTTCAATAGGCCCGCGGAGCGGGGGGAGGAAGCTCCGGGGGGACGTAGGGCCATCCCCGGGCGGTTGGACGCAGAGGCGCAGAGGTAGAGAGCGGCATGCCAAGGGCTCCCTCAGGTTCGCGGAGATACCCGTGGTTCAGGCGCGGCCGGCGCGGTTGAGGCTTTCGGCGGCGACGAGGGCCGGTTCGCGGCGTTGAACCTCGAGCCGGTCCATCTGCATCTGGACATCGATCGGGTAACGGCCGGTGAAGCAGGCGTTACAGAGGGTCTGTTCTGTCTGTTTGGTCGCCTTTATCAGGCCTTCGAGGCTGACGTAGCCGAGGGAATCGGCGCCGATGTGCTTGCGGATCTCTTCGACGGAGTTGTTGGCGGCGAGAAGCTCGGCGCGGGTGGCCATATCGACGCCGAAGAAGCAGGGCCAGGCGATCGGCGGGGTGGTGACGCGCATGTGGATCTCGGAGGCGCCGGCGCGGCGGATGAGGGCGAGGACGCGAGGGGTCGTGGTCCCACGGACGATCGAGTCATCGACGACGACGACGCGTTTGCCGCGGAGGACTTCGCCGAGGGCGTTGAACTTTAGGCTGACGCCGGCCTCGCGGATGCGCTGGTCGGGCTGGATGAAGGTCCGGCCGACGTAGCGGTTCTTGACGAGGCCTTCGCGGAAGGGGATGCCGGATTCGCGGGCATAGCCGATGGCGGCAGGGGTGGCGGAATCGGGGACGCCGATAACGATATCGGCTTCGACGGGGTATTCGCGGGCGAGGGTAGCGCCGAGCTCTTCGCGCACGGGGTAGATGAGTTCGCCGTTGAAGCGGCTATCGGGCCGGGAGAAGTAGGTGTATTCGAAGGTGCAGGCGGCGCCCTTCCTGGCGGGAGCGACGGGGAAGAAGCTGCGGATGCCGTTGGCGTCGATCTGGATCACTTCGCCGGGGCGTACTTCGCGTTCCATATCGAGGCCGAGGTGTTCGAGGGCACAGGATTCGGAAGCGACGACCCAGCCGTGGCCGTTGAGGCGGCCGATGCAGAGGGGGCGGACGCCCATGGGGTCGCGCATGGCGAAGAGGGTGTCCTTCGTCATGATGGCGACGCTGTAGGCGCCTTCGAGGCGGCGCATGACGTAGTGAAACTTCTCTTCCCAGGTGCCGGCGGGGGCGAGCGCGAGGAGGTGGGCGATCACTTCGGAATCGGCGTTGGAGACGAGTTCGACGCCCTGGCTGGAGAGGTCGTCGCGAAGGATCTCGAAGTTGGTGATGTTGCCGTTGTGGGCGAGGGCGAGTTCGGCGCCGGTCTCTTTATCGCGGACGATGATGGGCTGGGCGTTGCAGGCAAGAGAACCGCCAGCGGTACTGTAGCGGGTGTGGCCGATGGCGATGTGGCCACGGAGGAAGGCGAGGTCTTCTTCGTCGAAGACCTGGGAAACCAGGCCCATGCCGGTGCGAAGCTGAAACGGATCGGTCCCATTGGTGCTGGCTATGCCAGCGCTTTCCTGTCCGCGGTGTTGGAGCGCGTACAGACCGTAGAACGTCAGGCGTGCGACATCTTCGCCGGGTGCGTACACCCCGAAGACGCCGCATGCCTCGCGCGGGTTGTCCGATTCGGGAATCACTATCGGCGTTCCCCCTCACCGGCCATCAGCCGAGGAGGCAAGTATAGACGCAGGAAAGACGGCACGGCAAAGGGAAACATTCGTAGTGCGGCTGGCGGCCATGGAAGATTTCGATGGGAAGTGCGGGCCTTCACCGCCTGGCAACCGTACGTCCACCAGAACGGCGGCGGCGATAGGCGGCCCCGCCCCAGCCAGCGGCGAGACCGACGGAGAGGACGAGGGCGCCGAGAGCGAGCGAGCGGAGGTCGAGTTGGGTCATCATCAAGAGCGTTGATGCGATGCCGAGGACGGGGAGCAGGGGCACACGGCCGACGGCCAATGGGCTACGGAAGGGCCGCCTGGCCTCGGGCGCCTTGAAGCGGAGGACGATGAGTGTGCCGTTGGTGGCGAGGAAAACCAGGTAGATGGCCACGTCGGTGACGCCAGCGACGAGGGCGATATCGCCAATCATCGCGAAGGAAGCCGCGAGCAGGGCGGCGGCGAGGATGGCGTATGCGGGGACGCGGGTTCGCCGGCTGACCCTGGCCATGAGCCCTGGCAGGACGCCGTCGCGCGCCATGCCGAAGGTCATACGCGAGGCGGCGGTGAGTGCCAGGATCGTGGTGTTCGTCGTTGAGATCATTGCGACCACGGCGATAAGACCAACGGCGGCGCCGCCAACCCGATGTTCCATGACGGCGGCGAGAGGCCGTTCGGAGCTGCCGAGCACATCGGCGCCGAGAACACTGACGCCGACGATGGCGACGCCGACGTAGAGCACGGTCGAAACTCCGAGCGACACAAGGAGGGCGAGGGGGACGGTACGTCTGGGATTCCTGACCTCTTCGGAGAGCGTTGCGACTTCGTCGAAGCCGATGAAGGCGAAGAAGACGAGGGCGGCGGCGCCAAGGACACCGGTTGCGCCGTTGCTTTCGAGCAAGTTGCGGTCGCCGACGTGGTCGATGCCAACACCAATAACGACGAGGAGACCTCCGACCTGGATGGCGCTGAGGAGCATCGTGACGCGGGATGAGCGGCCGATGCCCGCGAGGGCGATAGCGGCTGCCCCGAGGAGCAGGAGGAGCGCGCCCATCCGAACATCGAGGGAGACGAAGTAGCGAAGGTAGCGGGCGAATCCGAGGGCGACGGCCGCGGATGCGATGACAAGGGCGGCGGTCATCACCCAGCCCACGGCGAAGGCGACCCACGCCGGGAAGGCCTGGCGGGTGTATTCGTATTCGGCGCCCGCCCGGGGAAACATGGAGGCGAGTTCACAGTAGGAGAGGCCGGTGGTGGCGCTGAGGAAGGCGGCCATGATGAAGGCAAGCCAAACGGCTGAGCCGGCCTCGGCGGTGGCGGAGCCGATGAGGACGTAGATTCCAGCGCCGACGATGATGCCGACGCCGGTGGCAACGAGTTCCCAGAAGCC
>JANMTH010000165.1:0-2435 GCA_031390305.1 Thermoflexaceae bacterium | reverse complement strand
CAGCTGCTGAGGGCGGCCCGGAGCCCCTGCTCGCGGATGAGCTTCGTGACCGCCTGGACGGCGTCGGACTGGTGGGAGAGCGCGTCTATCGCGCAGCCGGCGATGAGCGATTCGCGGAAACCCTGGACCTCCTGGGTCTGGTTGATGGCGCGCTTGGCGAGGAAGAGGATCTCGGGCGGCGTCTCGGCGATCGCCAGCGCCTCCGCGCGGACGCGCGCTTCGAGTCCGGCCGCCGGAGCGACGGCGTTGATCATGCCCCACTCGAGGGCCTGGTTCGCGGTGATGCTGGAACCGATCTTGTAGAAGATCTCGCGCGCTTTCTTCGGCCCGATCAGCCAGGTCCAGAACGGCAAGACGAAGCCGATGCCGACAGGAAGTTGGGGGATGCCGAAGGTCGCGTCTTCGGCGGCGATAGTGAGGTCGCAGATGAGGGCGAGCTGTGTGCCGCCGGCGAAGCACGAGCCGTGGACCTGGGCGATGACGGGCTTTCGCAGGTCCCAGATGGTGAGCAGCCTGCGGAGCGTGTCTTCGAGGCCAGCGGCGTCGTAGGGCGCGCTTATCCGCCCGGCCGTATCGACGGCGCCGCCCGGCGAGGGGGTGAGGTCGTAGCCGGCGCAGAACGCCCTTCCCGCGCCCCGGATGACGATTACGCGGACGGCCGCATCGGCCTCGGACGCTTTCAGGGCGAGGACGAGTTCGCGCTGAAGCTGGGCGCTCAGGGCGTTGAGCTTCTCCGGCCGGTTCAGCGTGATCGTGGCGATCCGCTCATCGACGCCGTACTCCAGGGTTTCGTACTCCATACCGTCTCCTTTGCTTGCGGGGCGTTGTGGCGAGAGTCTACGCCCGCGAGGGGTGTCCGTCTGGCCGGTTGGACGCGGAGATGCAGAGGTTCGGAGAACGTGGGAGCTATCGTGACGGCGGCCTCAGGCTCCCGCCGGTGGCCAGGGGTCGCCGGGGCTGGGCTGCCCGTTCGCCGACCAGACGATGTAGTCGAGGTTGCCGGAATCGATGTCGGCGGCGGCGAGAATCCAGGCGAGTTCGGCGCGGTGCTGGCCGGAGTGGCTGAGCGGCTGGAGGAGGCCAACGCGGACGGGGAATTCGCGTTCCCACCAGGGGACGAAGAAGGGGCGATCCAGCGCCTCTTCGTCCAGCGTGGCGTACAAGGCGATGTAGCCATCTCCGGTTTCGCGTGAGTACGCCTCCATGGCCGCCAGCGTCATCGGCACGTCCGGCATCCGGGGGACGCTGTTGAGGGCGTCGAGGAAGCCGCGTTCGACGAAGAGCTGGTGCTGGAGGCGCTGGAGCGGCGGCGCCGCTGTCGAGCCATTCATGCCGTCGCCGGCTGCGCCGAGGAGTTCGGACGGGGCCTGGCCGAGGGCCGTGATGACACGGTCGTTCGCCCACGCGTTGTGACGGAAGAGGAGGGTGAAGGTGTCCATTCTGGTGGGCCTCCGGCGGATTTCAAGGTGCGGGACACTGTACCGGAAGGCTCGGACGAAGGGGCGAAGGACGCGCGGCGCCGGGTGGAGGCAGGCGCTACTCCACGCGCTCCCCCTCACCCCGCGCGAGCTGGCCGAGGCGGTGGGGAAGACGGCCGCCGCCCCTCACCGCCGGTTCGAAGCGCCACGCCACCGCTTCTTCGAAGACTTCGGCGGTGGCCCGGGGAACGCTGCCTTCCGCGGACATGATCCAGGCCCCGGCGAGGAGCCGGAGGTGGTAGAGGACGTTGCCCTTGAACGTCACCGCGTCGATGGCGGCCGTGAGCGCCGGTTCTTCGGTCGTGACATGCTCGGCGAGGGCCTGGGCGGGCAGGCCGACGAAGGGGTCCAGGTCCACCACGCGGCCGAACGAGGTCATGAGCTTGCCGTACACGTCCTCGGTTATCCGGGGTTTGCGTTTCCACACGCCGGCTACGGTGCGGCACTACGGGCGCGGGCCGCAACCGGTTACACTCTCCGCCGTGAAACCGGGAATGGCAGGGGTTGTCCTCGCGGGCGGGAAGAGCACGCGCTTCGGCCGCGACAAGGCGAGCGCGATTCTGCGCGGGCGGCCGCTCCTGCAGTTCGTCGCCGACACCGTCACCATGGTGTGCTCGCCCCTCGTTGTCGTGCGCGCGCATGGCCAGGCCCTCCCGGCGTTGGCCTGGTCGCCCTCACCGATCGTCGTCGTCGAGGATTTCGCCGAGGCGGAAGGGCCGGTGGCCGGCCTCATCGCCGGGCTGCGCGCGGTCCGTGAGCCGCTCGCGTTCGTTACTTCGTGCGATGCTCCGCTTCTGCGGACGGCGCTGATGGAGGGCCTGCGTGAGGCGGTGGCGGGTTTCGAAGCGGCGATCCCGGAGGTGGAGGGGCGCCGTCAGCCGCTTGTAGCCGTCTATCGCGTGGCCCCGGCGCTACGGGCGCTCGAAACCGCGTACAGCGCTGGCGAGCGCAAACTGA
>JANMTH010000159.1:0-2196 GCA_031390305.1 Thermoflexaceae bacterium | reverse complement strand
AGCTTCTTCACTGGTGAGATCATCTTCCCCGATGGGGGGTTGTTTACGGGCTAAGCCGGCCGGTTCCGAGGCGGAGACGCAGAGGATAGGAGGTTTGGTGATCGGGCCGATGACCGCCACTTTCAATCTCCGCGGCCTCTGCGTCTCCGCGTCCCATCAGCCGGCTGGCGCCTACCGGGCCATCGCGTGGTATTCGGGGTTCGGCATCATCCCGGTGGCCGAGGCCAGGCGGTTGGTGAAGTTGAACATCGCCGCCACCTCCGCGATGTCCCAGATATCGCCGTCGGCGAAACCGTGGCTTCGCAGCGCCTCGATGTCGGTCTCGTCGCAGGCCGCTGGCTCGACCGTGATCTTCACGGCGTAGTCGAGCATCGCCCGCTGGCGAGCGGGGAGGCCGGCACGCGTGTAATCGAGCGTGATCCGGTCGCCGAGAACGGGGTCCTTCGTCAGCGCTCGGACGGCGAATCCATGAGCGGCAAGGCAGTAGAGGCAGCCGTTCTTCATCGAGACGACGACGCTGATCATCTCGCGTTCGGCCTTCGATAGGCCAGGAGAAGGCAAGAGCAGCTCTTCGAAATGTGCGCGCCATTTGTCGAAGCGTGGGCCCTTCCAGGCGAAGGCGAGGAAGACGTTCGGGACGAACCCGAGCTTCTCGTCGAGCTGCTTGAAAAGGGCCTGTGTCTCCGCCGAGAGAGACGAGCGGTCGGCGATCGGGAACCAGGAGATGCGGTCGTCCATGCCGCCAAGCCTACCGGCTCAGGCATCCCGGCAGAAGCGGGCCACCGCTGTCGCCTGAATAGGATCCCCTGTAGCCTACGTGCCGATGAACCCGCTCGCGCTGCCGTTTCTCGCCATCGACATCAACATCGACCCCGTGATGTTCGATGTCGGACCGTTCACGCTGACGTGGCACGGGCTGTTCACCGCCCTCGGCATCATTGGCGGCGTCTGGCTCTCGGTCTACCTCTGCAAGCGCGATGGCATTCCATCGGAGATCGCCCAGGAGATCGCCCTCGTCGCCGTCCCCTGCGCGATCATCGGGGCGCGGCTCTTCTACGTTTTCGAGCACTGGGACCGCTTCAGCGATGGCCCCCAACGGATCATCACGGATATCACCGAGGGCGGGATTACGCTTTACGGCGGGCTCATCGGCGGTGTCCTTGGGGGGCTCGTCTACGCCCTTTTCCGCAAGTGGCCGATCGCCATCACACTCGACGCGGCGGCCCCCGGGATGATCCTCGGACAGGCGATCGGGCGCATCGGCGACCTGATCAACGGTGAGCACCGGGCCGACGAGTCGGGTCTTCCCTGGGCCTTCCGTTACACCCATCCGAACACGCTCGGCGAGATCGGCAAGGCCGTCCACCCCACGGCCGGCGGCTACGAGCTTATCGGCGACCTGATCATCCTGGCGCTGCTCGTCTTCGTTTTCCGCCGGGTGGTGAAAACGCCGGGCTGGGTCTTCTGCCTCTACGTCGGCCTTTACGGTCTGATGCGCTTCGTGCTCTCGTACACCCGCACCGATGAACAGACGATCGGCGACATCCCCGTCCCTCAGCTCGTCGCCGGGATCACGGTTGGCCTCGCTATCATCACGGCCAGCGTGCTACTTCGCTGGCCGGGGCCGATCACGCGTGAGTACGCCGATCGCGTCTGGGGCACGGAACCGGAGGGCGGCGACGATACGCCCGCGGGCCGTCGGCGGCGTGCCGCCACCAGGCCCTGAGCGAGCCCGTCATGCCGGTCGTGACGCTCTACGTCGGAGATCAGTGTGGGCTGTGTGTGCAGGCGCGTGCCTTGCTCGACGGCTTCGCCGCCACCATGGGCTTCTCGATCGAAGAGATCGACATCGCCACCGACCGGACTCTGGAGTTCGAATATCGCTGGGGCATTCCAGTCGTGCTGTTCGCCGGCCGCCAGCTCGTTCGCGCGCCAATAAGCTCGGCCCGGCTCGAAGACGCGCTTCGGGGCGTGCTTGGGCTGGCGGCGGGGTAGCTTCCGAGTCCCGATCCCGGGCCCCCTCCGATATACTGGTCGGCATGACAACAGCGCTTTCGGTGAAGGACGAACTGCACCAGATGATCGATGGGATGACGCTCGAAGCGGCCGAGCTGCTCCTGGACATGATCAACAACCTGAACGACACCGATGAGCTGACGCCCGAGGAAGAGGCCGCGGTGGCGGAGGGCCGCGATC
>JANMTH010000147.1:0-4907 GCA_031390305.1 Thermoflexaceae bacterium | reverse complement strand
TGGCGCAGCCTCCGCCCCCGGCCGACGCGTCTCCGGCGGCACCCCCGGTGGGCGCGGCGGCGGCCAGGACGAGTGAAAGAGCCGCGAACCTGGCATGGGTGGTGGGGTATCGCAACGGGAAGCCTCCTGGTGGTGTTGATCGATCCTGATACACCGCCCACTCACGCCAGGTTCCCTCCTCGGGCCCGCGGCGACCTCTCGCGCGCACCTCGTTACGGCAGGGTCTCGGCGATCGCCAGCGCCTCCTCCTTCGTGAGCGTACGCGTCTCCAGGCGGTAGTTGAGCAACGCGCCCCGCCAGACGAGCGTGTTCCCATCGACCGTGCGTTCCGACCCGGCAACCTCTTTCCCATCGGGGCCGATCACGCGGACGATGTGGCCGCCGCCGCCGAGCCAATACGCGGGCTTGCCGCCCACCGTCAGCTGTTCGAGGATCGTCGTCTCTTTACTGAAGACGAATCCCTTCTCGAAAACGACAGAGGCCGCTTCCCAGAGGTCGAACTCCCCGTACTCCAGGATCACCACCGGCTGCTCCAGGAATCGCACCAGGTAGTAGGCGCGGGGCTGGCCGAGCCCATCCGGGAGCGCGGGCACGAACGCCAGGCCGCGGGCGGCTTCGGCGGCCGTAACCGGTGTCGCGAACTGCTCGGGCCGCTGGGGCGCCGGGAATGGAGTCGGGGTCGTGCCGGCCGGGGGCGGCGGGAGGATCGTGATCCGCTCGTTCTCGACGGCCAGCCCAAGGAAGTCCGCGACTGCCTCCCGGAGGTCGCGCGAAACCAGCAGCCAGCCAGAGAGGCCGATGACGAGCGCAACCACCGCGCCGAGGGCGAGCGCCAGCGGCCGCGACCGCCATGGCGCCGGGGCCGGCGCCTCGCTGATGCGCGCGAGGACGGCCGCCGTGAGCGCCGGCGCCGGCGGGTAGGCCACCTCCTGCGCGGCGCGTTCCAGCATGGCCTGTTCCCATCCGGGCGCGTGCTGGTCAGTCATCGTCGCCTCCCTCTTGAGCGTCTTCCGGCCGGAGCGATGGGTAGCCGCGCTCGATGACCGCTCGCAACCGTCCACCGGCGCGTGAGAGCCGCGATTTCACGGTCCCAGGAGCTTTCCCGATCGCCACCGCGATCTCCTTCTCCGGGAGTTCGAGGAAATAGCGGAGATAGAGGACGACGCGGTCGTCTGGCGGCAGTTCGTTCATCGCCCGCCAGAGAAGCTGTTGCGCTTCCGAGGCGAGCGCGATCCCCTCCGGTTCTGGCGGCTCCTGGCCGGGGAAGCGGCCGAACCGGGCGAGGAGTCCCGCTCGCCGGCCTCGTGCTCGCACGTCGTTCAGGGCGAGGTTCGTGACGATCCGCAGAAGCCAGGGCCGCAGCGGCTCGCCCGCGTGGAACCCAGAAATCGACCGGTAGGCGCGCACGAACGCCTCCTGGGCGACATCCTGAGCGGCGGCGGAATCGCGCACGATCAGATAGGCCGCGCGGAACGCGACCTCCTGGTATCGCGTGACCAGCGCCGCGAAGGCCTCGCGGTCGCCGGCCTGGGCGGCCGCGATGGCGGCGACATCGTCTGCTTCTGGGTACACCTGCCTGTTCTACACCGTCCGCCGCCTTTCGGTTCCCGGCGCGGCCACGACGCTAAACGCGCCATACACGAATCGATAGGGCTGCTACCGATGACCGGGGTAGACTCATGGGATGGAGCCCGTGTTCTTCGAGTCCCCCGCCGCTTTCCGCGCCTGGCTCGCCGCTAACAACGCCTCGGAGACCGAGATCTGGATGGGCTACTGGAAGAAAGGCTCCGGCCGGGCGGGCCTGGCCTACCGGCAGGCGCTGGAGGAGGCCCTCTGTTTCGGCTGGATCGACGGCCAGGCGCGCTCGATCGACGAACACGCCTACGCCCAGCGCTGGACGCCGCGGACGAAGACCAGCACCTGGAGCGCCATCAACATCCGCCTCATGGAAGAGCTCATGGCCGAAGGACGGGCCGCGCCCGCCGGCATCGCCGTTTTCGAAGTGCGCAGGGCCGGACGGTCGGCCATCTACTCCCACGAACAGGGCGGTGTCGCCTTCTCGCCCGCACAGGAGGCGGCATTGCGCACCGATGCGGGAGCATGGGCCTTCTGGGAGCGGCAGCCCGCCTCCTACCGCAAGTCCGCGATCTGGTGGGTCGTGAGCGCGAAGCAGGACGCGACCCGCGCCCGCCGTCTCGAACGGTTGCTCGCCGAGTGCCGCGATGGCCGCCGCCTCGCCCAATTCGTCAGCCCCGGGCGCCGCCCGGTGCCCTGACCACCCGCTGGCGAAGCGGCGCCAGTCCCGCGCTGCCCTACTCTGGCGGACGACCGCCCGGAGGTGACCGATGACCGCACAGCCCGACTACAGCCTGCTCGATCGCGGTGGCGCTTCGCGCCAGATCTTCTTCCCACAGGCGGACCATTCCCCCACCCCTCGCGGTGCGACTGACTACCGCGTCGAGGTCGAGCCGGGCGTCGAGCTGGCGGCCCGGCTCTACGCGGCCGACCCGTCGTTCCCAACGATCCTCTACTTCCACGGCAACGGTGAAGTCATCGGCCACCACGACGAGGTCGCGCGCTTCTACCACGAGGCTGGCGCCAATCTCTTCGTCGTCGATTTTCGCGGGTACGGCCGATCCAACGGCCGACCGACGTTCGCGACGCTCGTCTCCGACGCGCACCCGGTCAGCGCCGGGTTCCACGCCATCCTCGACGCCGCTGGCTACGACGGCCGCCGCTTCGTGATGGGCCGGAGCCTCGGATCGCACCCGGCGCTCGAAATCGCATCGAACGCCGCTGATGGCTTCTTCGGCGTCATCATCGAAAGCGGGGCGGCCATCCTCCGGCGGTTGCTGACCTTCCTCGCGCCCGGCGCCACGGCGGAAGAGGCAGCGGCCTTGAGCGAAGACCACGAGGCGAAGATCCGCGCCATCCGCCTCCCGGCGCTGATCATCCACGGAGAGTTGGACGAGCTGGTGCCGCTGGCGACCGCCCTCGCCCTCCACGAGCTGCTCGCGGAGACACGCCGCGAACTCGTCGTCATCCCCGGCGCGGGCCACAACGACATCGTCTACGCCGGCCTCGCCGAGTACTTCGCGGCGGTCGCCCGCTTCGTAAGGTAGCCGCGCCCCTCGGCGGGCCGCCTACGCTCGAACCACGCCGGCCGCCGCCACTGAAGCGCCCGGGCGCTTACCTCCCGGACGCGGAGAAGGGGCCCGTGTGGGCCCCTTCTCGAGGGTGTACCGCGTGCGCGCCCCGCCTCAGGCCTTCATCGCCAGCGTCTGCAACAGGTCCAGGTGGATGCCCGGGCCCATCGTCGTCGTCAGCGTCGCCGATTTGATGTACTGGCCCTTGGCCTCCCGCGGCCTGGCCGCGTTCACGGCTTCGATCAGGGTGGCCATGTTTTCGCGCAGTTTCTCTTCTTCGAAGCTGACCTTGCCCAGTGGAACGTGGATGTTCGCCAGGCGGTCGAGCCGGAACTCAACCCGGCCCTGCTTCGCTTCGATCACCGTCTTAGCGACATCCTCCGCCCCGACGACCGTCCCCGAACGCGGGTTCGGCATCAGGCCGCGCGGTCCGAGGATGCGGCCCAGGCGGCCGACTTTGCCCATCATCTCGCGCGTTGCGATGGCGACATCGAAGTCCGTCCAGCCGCCTTCGATCTGCTTGATCAGGTCGTCGCTGCCGACAAAATCGGCGCCTGCGTTGCGGGCGATGCCGACGTACTCGCCTTCGGTGAAGACGAGCACCCGGAGCACCCGGCCGAGGCCGTGTGGCAAAACGGTGCTGCCGCGAATCTGCTGTTCGGCATGTCGCGGGTCGAGACCCGTCTTGATGTGCAGTTCAACCGTCTCATCGAACTTCGCCGGGTGAACTTCCTTCGCAAGCTTGATCGCTTCTTCGGGCGGATAGAGGCGGTGCTTATCGACCTTGCCCGCCGCTTCCTGCCACTTCTTGCCCTTTTTGGAATCCGCGGTTCCTGCCATAGCTATTCCACCGTGATCCCCATCGAGCGGGCTGTGCCCTCGATGATCTTCATTCCCTCGCCAATGTCGTTGGCGTTGAGGTCCGGGAGCTTCACTTCGGCGATACGCCGCAAGTCAGCCATCGTAACCGTGCCGACCTTCTCGAGGCGGGCGTTGCCGCTCCCTTTATCGATCCCGGCCGCCTTGCGCAGCATGTCGGCCGCCGGCGGCGTCTTCAGGATGAAGTTGAAGGAGCGGTCTTCGAAGATCGTGATCTGCGCCGGGATCACCTGGCCAACCTGGTTGGCGGTGCGCGCGTTGTACTCTTTCACGAACTCCATGATGTTCACGCCGTGCTGGCCGAGTGCTGGGCCAACAGGCGGGGCCGGGTTCGCTTTCCCGGCCGGGAGTTGCAGTGTCACCACTGCCCGGACTTTCTTAGCCATCTCTGTCTCCTGGCGTACAAACGGCGGCCGGTGTTCCGGTCACGCCTCCGCTGAATCCGCACCGCAAAGGCGCGAACCTCCAGTATCGAGCATCGGGCGCTGGCGGACAAACGGAGTCGAGCCTCGCCGGCCACGGTCGCTCTTGGTCTGGTCTGCATCGTTGTACAGCGATATAGTTGGGAGATGCTCCACGCCATCCCCGACGCCATGCTCGAACCCGTCGCGGTCCGCTTCCGCGTCCTCGGCGACGCCACCCGCCTGGCCATCCTCCGGCTCCTTCTTACCACCGGAGAGATGAGCGTCGGAGAGGTCGTCGAGCGGCTGGCCATGAGCCAGGCAAACGTCAGCAAGCACCTTCGCGTGCTCCACGACGCCCGGATCGTCAGCCGCACGGCGAGGGGCACCGCCGCCTACTACGCCGTCGCCGACCCGAGCATCGCCGAACTCTGCGAACTGGTCTGCGAGCGACTGCGTACGCTTGTCGCGGACGACGTCC
>JANMTH010000144.1:0-3525 GCA_031390305.1 Thermoflexaceae bacterium | reverse complement strand
TCGAGCCCAGGCCGCAACCCGCCCTGCATCCGGAACAGCCCGGCCGTCACGATCCGGCGATTCACATCGGCCAGCGGGGCGACATCGACCACCGTGCCAAGCGCCACGAGGTCGAGGAACTCGTCCTCCGGCAGCTTCCGCCCGTAGGCCTCGTAGAGCACCTGGGCGTAGCGATAGGCCACTCCCACCGCCGCCAGCTCATCGAAGGGGTATGGCGAATCCAGCCGCTTCGGGTTCACGGCCGCCAGCGCCGCCGGCATCTCCTCGGGCACGGTGTGGTGGTCGAGGATGATGACGTCCAGCCCGAGCGTGTTCGCCAACGCCACCTCTTCGACCGAGCTGATGCCGCAGTCGGCCGTGATCAGGAGCCCCGCGCCCAGCCCCCGCAGTTCGCGCACCGCGTTCAGGTTCAGCCCGTAGCCCTCGGTGAAGCGGTCCGGGATGTAGCGGATCGTCTTCGCTCCCAACGGCCGCAGGGCGAGCGTGAGGACCGCGATCGAAGTCACACCATCGACATCGAAGTCACCGAAGAGGGCGATCGTCTCGCCCTTCGCGATCGCCTGTCGCGTCCGCGCTACCGCCTCGGCCATCCCCGGGAGGAGGAGCGGGTCGTAGTCGGGCGCGAGGTGCGGCTTGTAGAAGAGGTCAGCCTGGGCGCGGGTCGTGATCCCCCGTGCCGCCAGCACCGTCGCCACGATCCTCGGGAAGTTCGCGATCCCGTTCTGCCCGGCGGCGGCATCCTTCATCCGCCAACGGGGGAGGGGGCGGCTGAGCACCGCGCCGCTCATTCGGGCGATGGCTCGTAGCGCCGGAAGATCAGGCTGGCGTTGTGCCCGCCGAAGCCAAGCGAGTTGCTCATCACGGCGTCCAGCGTCGCCGAACGCGCCACGTTCGGAACGTAGTCGAGGTCGCAATCGGGGTCCGGAACTTCGTAGTTCGCCGTCGGTGGGATGATCCCGTTGCGAATCGCCATCACCGAGACGATCGCCTCCACCGCCCCGGCCGCGCCCAGCAGGTGGCCCGTCATCGACTTGCTGGAGCTGATCGGCAGCGCATAGGCGTAGTCGCCGAAGACACGCTTGATCGCCAGCGTTTCCAGCCGGTCGTTGAGCGGCGTCGATGTGCCGTGGGCGTTCAGATAGTGGATATCGTCGGGCTCGAGACCCGCCTTCTCGAGGGCCATCCGCATCGCGCGGGCGGCGCCTTCACCGTTCTCCGCGGGCTGGGTAATGTGAAACGCGTCGGATGTCGCGCCGTATCCCGCCAGCTCCGCGAGGATGTTCGCCCCGCGGGCGATGGCGTGTTGCTCCTCTTCGAGGACGAGGATGCCGGACCCTTCGGCGATAATGAACCCGGCACGGCGCTTGTCGAACGGCCGCGAGGCGTGCTCAGGATCGTCATTGTTCGTGCCCAGGGCACGGGCGGCGCTGTAACCGGCAACCGCCAGGGCCGTAATCGGCGCCTCGGCGCCGCCTGTCAAGGCCACGTCGGCATCGCCCCGGCGGATGATGTTCGCCGCTTCGCCAATGCTATCAGCGCCACTCGCACAGGCGCTGACGAGGCTGTAGTTCACCGCCCGTGCCCCGAACTTGATGCTCACATTGGCGCAGGCCATGTCCGAAAGCATCATCGGCACGACGAACGGGCTCACCCGTCCCGGGCCCTTCGTCCGAAGGACATCGTACTCCTGGAGGAGCGTCATGATCCCGCCGTGCGCCGTGCCGATGACGACGGCTACCCGCGTCCCGTCCTCCGGCCCGACTTCGAGCTTCGATTGCTTCAACGCTTCCTGGGTTGCGACGATCGCGAACTGGCTGAAGCGGTCCGTCCGGCGCGCTTCCTTGCGGTCCATATACTTCGTCGCGTCGAAGTCCTTCACCTCGCCCGCGACCTGCGAGTCGTAGCCGGTGGCGTCGAAGTGGGTGATCCGGCCGGTGCCCGGCCGTCCCGCGATGAGCGCCTCCCAATTGTCACAAACGTTGTGGCCAAGGGGCGTGACCATCCCCATGCCGGTAATGACGATTCGCCTGGTCAACGGGCCCTCTCCGGAATGGCTAAGGTTCCTGAGCAGCATAGCATCAGCGCGCCTTGCGGCGAGCGCCCGCCGTGGCCCGGCCTTCAGTGAGTCGGTTCGCGAACGTCCCACGGGCGTCGCCTGCCGGAGGGTTGCGTTTGTTGCGCCGCGACGAAATAATCCTCGCACCGGCGCCCCGGGATCCGGGAGTCGTCCACGAGAGGATAATCCATGGCCAGTTCCGGCACTTCGGCAGAGCTTCGCTTCGAGCCACCCGGACCAGGGTCGTGGGCGCAGGATCCGGTGCACTTTCCTCGCCCGCTGACTCGCTACTTCATCGAGACGCATCCCGCCTCCTTCAAACGGGGCACGAACGATTTCGCCCGCTACTACGGGATGCTCATCGACGGTCTGGAAATAGGCTACGTGAACGGGTTCGCGTACAACCAGGTGATGCCGGCCCCAGAAGCCGAAATCCCCGCGCGTTTCCAGCGCGCCGAAGAGACCTTCGAAAAGCGCCTGTGGAGAGAGCAGCTTCGCGAGTGGGACGAGGACCGCAAGCCCGCCTCGATAGCGATGCACCGCGAGATCCAGGCCGTGGACCCCGACGCGCTCTCCGATGTCGAGCTGGCCGCCTATCTCACGCGCTGCCGCGATCACCACGCGGCGATGCTGATCCAGCACATGCGGTACACGGCCGGCGCCGTGGTCCCAACCGGTGACTTCCTCGCGCATGCCGGGGATTGGACGGGGCTCCCCCCGGCCGAACTGCTCGGCCTGATGCGTGGTTCGGCGGCCGTATCGTCGGGTGGGTCCGCCGAGATGGAGCGGCTCAAAGCGGCATTCGCCCAGGATCCGAAAGCGCTGGAGTTGCTGCAGTCGAATGACGAGCCGGGCAAAGTACTCGCCTCTCTGCGCTCCCTGGATAGCGAAGCGGGAGCAGCGCTCTCCGGCTACCTCGACCTTGTCGGAAATCGCCCTCTCGACGGTTTCGATATCTCCGAGCCCTCCGCCCTCGAGATGCCGGACACGCTGATCCGGGCGATCCGTATCGCGGTCTCCGGCAAAGCGGAAGAGGCCTCGGACGTCGATGCACGGATCGCTGGCGTGCGCTCCAAAGTCCCCGCGCAGCACCAACAGGAGTTCGACGAGCTGCTCGCGGAAGCCCGGCTCACCTACCGGCTCCGCGACGAGCGCGGCGTCTACAGCGACATCTGGGCGTCGGGACTGATGCGGCGGGCGGCGCTCGCGGGCGGCCGCCGCCTCGTCAGCCGGGGGCGCATCGCCACGGCCGAGCACCTGATCGACGCCAGCCTCGACGAGATGTGCGCACTCATCACGGGCTCGGGCGGGCCAGCCGCCGAAGAGCTTGCGAAGCGCGCCGAATACCGGGCCAGCCACACCGCCAAAGAGGTGCCTCCGTTCCTCGGCCCGGAGGCTCCGCCTCCGCCCGACCTCTCCGCGCTGCCGCCCGCTGTCGGCCGGTTGATGCGTGCGACCTTCATCGCCCT
>JANMTH010000105.1:0-3154 GCA_031390305.1 Thermoflexaceae bacterium | reverse complement strand
CGAACGAGACTGAGTACTACCGCCAGTACCATGCTGGCCCCGAGCACGGCTACCCGCCGATCCTTGATGACCTGAAAGCGGAAGCGAAGAACCGCGGGCTCTGGAACCTCTTCCTACCCCACCTCCGCGAAGGTGACCCCGGGACCAAGCTCTCGAACCTCGACTACGCACCGATCTCCGAGGAGCTGGGCAAAGTCACCTTCGCCTCGGAAGTCCTGAACTGTGCCGCCCCCGATACCGGGAATATGGAGATCCTCAATCTCTACGGAAACGAGCGGATCCGGAACGACTGGCTGAGGCCGCTTCTGAACGGTGAGATCCGTTCCGCCTTCGCCATGACTGAGCCAGCCGTCGCCTCCTCCGACGCCACAAACATCTCCCTGCGCATCGTCAAGGATGGCGACGAATACGTCCTCAACGGCCGCAAGTGGTTCACCTCCGGGATCATGGCCGATCGCTGTCGCGTCATGATCGTGATGGGCAAGAACGACCCGGAGGCGGCACGCCACCGCCAGCAGATGATGATCGTCGTCCCCAAGGCCACGCCCGGCGTCACCGTCGAACGGTCGCTCACGGTCTTCGGCAACGAGGAGCGCGGCGGCCACGGGCAGGTGCTTTTCGAAAACGTACGCGTCCCCGCCGACCATCTTCTCGGCGAAGAGGGCGGCGGCTTCGCCATCTCCCAGGCTCGCCTCGGCCCAGGCCGTATTCACCACTGCATGCGCACCATCGGCGTCGCCGAGCGCGCCCTCGAAATCATGACCAAGCGCGCGTTGACGCGGAGCACCTTCGGCTCCCTCGTCGCCCAGAAGGGCCTCATCCAGGACTGGATTGCCGAATCCCGGATCGAGATCGACATGGCGCGTGAATACGTCCTTCGCTGCGCCCACCTCATGGACACGGTCGGGAACAAGGCAGCCGCCACGGAGATCTCCGGGATCAAGGTCGCCGTCCCGAACATGGCCCTCAAAGTCATCGATCGCGCCATCCAGGTCCACGGCGCCGGCGGTGTGACCCAGGACTTTCCGCTCGCCCAGATGTGGGTTCACGCTCGCACCCTTCGCCTCGCCGACGGCCCCGACGAAGTCCACAAGATGACCATCGCCCGTCGCGAGCTGAAGAAGTACGACCCGGCGTTCAAGATGTCGCCCACCAGCGGCGACGCCGAGCCACAGGTCTTCATGCGTCCATAAACCATTCGCGTACACTCCAACGACGAAACAACACGGAGGCCCACCCTATGGCAGACCCAAACCCGATGCTCGAATTCAACAAGCAGGTGATCGCTGAATTCCGCGCCAACGAAGGCAAAGTTGGCGGCGCCTTCGCTGGCGCCGCCATGGTCCTTCTCACCATGAAGGGCGCGAAGAGCGGCGAAGAGCGGACGATCCCGCTGGTCTACTCCAGGGACGGCGACAACGTCGTCATCATCGCTTCGATGGGCGGCGCGCCGAAGCACCCTGCCTGGTTCCTGAACCTCAAGGCGAACCCTGAAGTCACCGTTGAGGTAGGCACCGAGAAGTTCCGCGCCCGCGCCGTCGTCCCCGAAGGCGCCGAACGGGACAGGCTCTTCAATCAGCAGGCCGCGATCATGCCCAACTTCGCCGAGTACCAGCAGAAGACCACGCGCGTCATTCCCGCGGTCGTCCTCGAACGCATCCCCTGAGCGCCGCGCGGGGCGAGCCTCCGCGCCTCGCCCCGCGTATCATGCGCCAAATGGCCACCGCCGCGGGCCGGTCCGTGGTGGTTGAAGGTGCGCGATGACTCAGGCGATCGAGGACTACCACTTCCTGCGGCTGAACGAAGAGCTGCTGAAGAACCCCTACCCCTTCTACCAGCTCCTGCGCGAGAACGCGCCCGTCTTCCGCGAGCCCGACTTCGGCGTCTTCCTCGTCAGCCGCTACGACGACATCGTCGAGGTCAACCGCCAGCCAGAGGTCTTCTCCAGCGTCCTCGTCGCGAACGCGCCCTACGTCGATCTCCCCTGCCCGGTCGATGAGCTGCCCACCTGGCGCGCCGCGAATCCCTACGGCGACAAGATCCTCTCGAACGACCCGCCGGACCACACGCGACATAAGCGCATGATCAACCGCTTCTTCACGCCGAAACGCGTCGCCGACCTCGAACCTCGCATCCGCGAGACCACGAACGAGATCATCGACGAGTTCATCGATCGCGGCGAAGTCGAATTCGTCACCGAGTTCGCCCACATGATCCCGCGGCTCATCGTCGGCGAACTGATCGGCGTCCCGCCGGAGGACAACGCCCGCTTCAAGCAGTTCTTCGGCGAACGCCTCCGCCTGATGGCCGAAGCGGCCGCCAACCCCGCCGCCGCCCTCGCTCGCCGCTCCGAGGAAGACCAGGGCATCACCGAGAACCAGTTCCTCCGCGAGTACTTCATCAAGCTCGTGGCCGAGCGCCGCGACCATCCCACTGGCGACATCATGAGCGACATGGCGAACGCCACCTTCCCCGACGGCGGCGAGGTCCCGATCGAGTCGATCGTGAGCATGATCACCCTGCTCTACGCCGCTGGCGGCGACGCCAACACCCCCGAGCTGATGTCGAACTCCATGCTCGTCCTTCTCCGCGAGCCGGACGTCATGGCCTCGCTCCGCGTCGACCCCGCCCTCGCCGAGCCGTTCATCGAAGAGGTCCTTCGCTACGACACACCCGTCCCCGGCGTCTTTCGCGTCGCCACCCGCGACGCTTCCGTTGGCGGCGTGCCCGTGAAGAAGGGCGACAAGATCATGGTGATCTACGGCTCCGCCAACCACGACGAGTCGCGCTTCGCCTGCCCGGCCGAATTCCAGGGTGAGCGCGAGTTCGCCCACCCCCATCTCGGATTCGGTTCCGGCGTGCACTTCTGCCCCGGCGCATCCCTGGCACGGCTCGAAGGCCGTGTCGCCGTCCAGGAGGTCCTCCGGCGGATGGGCAACATCCGTTTCGCCCCCGGGAACACGTTCCCCTACGTGCCCTCGGTCATCCAGCGCATCCCCATCCGCCTCCACCTTCAGTTCGACCGCCTGGCCTAACGGCAGGCCTCGGACCGGCTGGACGCAGAGACGCGGAGAATTGGAGAGGGGGTGGTTGGAACGATCCGCCTCTTGGCCAGGTGGCTGGCGTGTGTGCTACTCAGGGCGCTCTCGCCCGA
>JANMTH010000101.1:0-2016 GCA_031390305.1 Thermoflexaceae bacterium | reverse complement strand
CCCCCACCGCCACCTCCACCGCCGCCTCCTCCACCTGCTCCGCCGCCGCCCCCACCTCCCCCTCCACCGCCGCCAAAGCCGGGGAACGGACCCTCTACGAGACCGCCACTAATCGTTTGCAGCCCGAATTGCACCCATAGGCGGTGGATTCCATCGTCTCCCGGAACGGTTTCCAGAAGTTCCCCAGCGGATCGCCAATCCTGTCCGTCTGAGTTCACGGCGCAACCAGCGGTCTTGAGCCTTTGCATGAGCGCATCCCGCCACAACCCATCCCCGAGAATGCGAACCACATGTCTGCCAGCGAGATCGCTGACTTCCTTCAGGTCTCCGAGAGCCAGCAGGACCGTTCGGTCTTCGGCGCTGGCGAGCGCCATACCGGCTTCGAGAAGGACATTCGGTCTTGGTTGTAGCCGGAACGAGCCTTGAAGTTCATTCAGTTGGTGGAAGTCAGGATGAAGCGCTGCGTAATCATCCCCAGACAGAAGGACAACGATTGCTTGTGCATTCGTAAGACCGACCTTGATCACTTCGCCAATGTATGGCGAAGTTTTTCCGGTCATCTGCACCATGTCCTCCCATTCGATAGGCAGTAGATCCAGGGCCCGGAGAAAGCTGAACAGTTCTTCCCGCGCGCGCAAATTCCGCCCGTGCACGACGAAGACCCTTCGCCGGTCAGGGGCGTCTGCGGCCGTTCTAAGTGGAGCTGTCGATGCGATCGGACCGGCGAGCATCCGGGAGTAAGTGTCGCCAAAGAGACCAATCCGGTGCCCAATGCTTTCCAATCTCCGGATGCGTTCGGTCAGAACAACCATACGGCTCCGGATCCTGGCAAGAAGAGATGTATCTAGATACGAACGGGGCGTTCCTGCCCGTCGTTCGTACTCCTGTGCGAGCTCGCCCGCCGAATCTACCTCTTGGAGGAGAGCTGCGTTGACCTCGGTCCAGGTCTCAATTCCACGGACCCAAGACTGAAAGGCCTCTTCACTGTCAAGGGCAGGGTCGGGGTCGGCGAGGACGCGCCCCTCCAGAATGCGATCGGCAATAAGACGCGTTGCTTCGGCAGCTGGGACCGTGAGAATGACCATGGATCGCTCCTTTGGGCTACCCCGCGTCCTTCGCGCCGGCGACGATCGCCGCCACCACGGCCGGGTCGGCGAGCGTCGTCACATCGCCCACGTTCTCGGGTTCGCCCTCAGCTATTTTGCGGAGGATCCGGCGCATGATCTTGCCCGAGCGCGTCTTTGGCAGGCCATCGACGAACTGGATCTTGTCCGGCCGGGCGATGGCGCTGATCTCCCTGGTCACCGAGTCCCGCAGCTCCTTCGCCAGCCCCGGCGACCCAGCGATCCCCGCCTTCAGCAGGACGAAGGCGTAGATCCCGGTTCCCTTGATGTCGTGCGGGTAGCCGACCACCGCCGCCTCGGCGCATAACGGGTGGAGGACGAGCGCCCCTTCGATCTCGGCGGTTCCGAGCCGGTGGCCGGAGACGTTGACGACGTCATCGACGCGGCCCGTGATCCAGTAGTAGCCGTCGCTGTCGCGGTGACAGCCGTCCCCCGTGAAGTAGCGGCCGGGGTAGGTGGAGAGGTACGTCTGGATGAAGCGTTCGTGGTCGCCGTAGACGGTCCGCATCATCCCCGGCCACGAACGATCGATGCAGAGCCGGCCGCTGACGTTGTTCCCGAACAGCTCGTTCCCCGCCTCATCGACGATCGAGGGCTTGACCCCGAAGAACGGCAACGACCCGGAGCCCGGCTTCATCGGCGTCGCCCCGGCGAGGCCCGTGATCATGTGGCCACCAGTCTCCGTCTGCCAGTAGGTATCGACGACGGAGCAGCGGCCCTCTCCGACGACGTTGTAGTACCAGCGCCAGGCCTCGGGGTTTATCGGCTCGCCGACGGAACCGAGGACGCGGAGGGATTTCCGGCTGTACTTCGTCACGTACTCGTCGCCTTCACGGGCGATCGCCCGGATAGCTGTTGGGGCCGTGTAGAGGATGTTGATCCCGAGGCGGTC
>JANMTH010000058.1:0-2265 GCA_031390305.1 Thermoflexaceae bacterium | reverse complement strand
TTCCTCGCGAAGCCGGGATGCTGGTGGCGGCCCTCCTCGCCCAGCCTCGGCTCGTGTTGGAGGGAAAGCTCACCGTGCTCATGCGGAAACCCAGCCCGAGACTCTTGCCGTGCTTGTAACTGATTGTGCGGCAGTGTATTGAGGAGAATTCTCTCGAACTTCATAGGCCAGCGCCCGCTGGCGGAAGCGAGTCCGCCCGAGCACGGTGAGCTTTCCCTCCAACACGAGCCGAGGCTGGGCGAGGAGGGCCGCCACCAGCATCCCGGCTTCGCGAGGAAAGGCTGGAATGAAACGGAGGAGCAGGATTCCCGAGGGGGCGGGAAGCTGCCTACGTACGGCAAGCTCACCGAAGTCGTGATCGAAGGTGATGAGCAGCCTGTGTTCGGCAACCGACGTGCGCAGGATTTCCAAATCCGTTGCTCAAGGCATGCGTTCGACCACGGCCAGGACATCATGACCGCGCTCCCGAAGGAACCGAACGCTTGGGGAGGCGAGGTTCTCGTCCGCAACGAGGCGCACTAGACGGCTCGCCGCCTGGAAGCGCCACCCTCTCCGCCAAGTGCCTCAGCCGCATACGCGAACACAGCGCGCAGCGAAGCGGGGCCTAGCTGCGGGTAGCCCTCGAGAATCTGCGCGTCCGTCCACCCCGCGGCGTACAGCCCCAGGATGAAATCGACGGCAAGACGCGTGCCTTGCACGACGGGCTTGCCCTGGAGGACCTCCGGGTCGACAACGATCTGGCCTCGCCACTCCAATGGGTTCCCCCTTCCCGACAAGTAACGGAGCGGTGCCGATTCCCACGCCCACAAGGCTAACACGGTCAGGTCCCCACTTCCGATCGAATGGCCACAGGTCGCGTTGCGCATCGCCAGACCCGGTGCGACAATGCGGCCGCTCACGATCCGGGCTGATCAGCCGCACCCGGTCCGCCCCTTCGCGATTCGCGCCAACGCAGGGATTCGCTCGCCGCATCACTCACGCCGCCGGAGGCGCATGGACCTGGGACTCGAAGGGAAGGTCGCACTCGTCGGGGGGGCCAGCCGCGGCCTCGGCCGCGCCTGCGCCGAGGCGCTCGCGGCGGAGGGCGCGAAGACGGTGCTTGTCGCACGCCGGGCGGAGCCACTCAAGGAGGCCGCCCAGGCGATTGCCAAGGCGCACAAGGTCGACAGCCATCCGTTCGCCGCCGACCTCGCCGAGCCGGACGCCTGCGAGGCGGCCGTCGCCGAGGCGATGCGGAAGTTCGGACGCCTCGACATCCTGGTGGCGAATGCGGGCGGGCCGAAGCCCGGCCATGTCGACGAGCTGTCCGACGACGACTGGCGGCGCGGCTTCGAGCTGACGTTCCTCACCACCGTGCGGCTGTGCCGCGCGGCGATCGCGGCCATGAAGAAGGGACCGGCGGGGCGGGGGGGCCGCATCGTCATCATCGGCTCGGGCTCGATGGTGGCGCCCATCGCGAATCTCGCGATCTCGAGCGGATTGCGCCCGGGCCTGCGCGGGGTGGCCAAGATGCTGGCCGAACGATGCGCGCCCGAGGGCATCACCGTGAACGTGGTGGCGCCCGGACTGATCAAGACGGAGCGCCTGATCGAGGCCGCGCACGGCACGCCCGACGCGAGCGGCCCGGGGGCGGCGACCCGTGTCTTCGAGCGCTGGGCGGCGGAGATCCCGGCCCGCCGCCTGGGCGAGCCCGAGGACGTCGGGGACGTGGTCGCCTTCCTGTGCTCGGCCCGCGCGTCGTACGTGACAGGGCAGGTGCTGCTGGTCGACGGCGGGCGGCACCGCGCCCTGTGAGGAAGCTCGGCATCGCCCTCTCCGGCGGGGGGGCGCGTGGCGCGGCCCACACCGGGGTGCTGCGCGTGCTGCAGCAGAACGCGATCCCGATCCACTGCATCGCCGGCACCTCGAGCGGCGCGATCGTCGGCGCCTTTCACGCCGCGGGCGTGCCGCCGGAAAAGCAGCTGCGCTTCGCCCAGCGCCTGCGCTGGCGCTCCCTGCGCATGATCGGCATCCCCAAGATGGGCCTGTTCCACACCGGCGAGCTGGAGAAATTTCTCATCGAGACGCTGGGCGACATCCGCTTCGAGGAGCTCAAGATCCCGCTCGGCGTCGTCGCCACCGACTTCCGCACCGCGCAGCCGGTCGTCTTCCGCGAGGGGCGGGTGGCGCCCGCGGTGGCGGCCAGTGCGGCGATCCCCATCGTCTTCTCGCCGGTGATGATGGGGGACATGGTGCTCGTCGACGGCGGTCTGTCGAACAACCTGC
>JANMTH010000691.1:0-3468 GCA_031390305.1 Thermoflexaceae bacterium | reverse complement strand
ACGCGGTAGAGCTGGTCCCCTTCGAGGCCAAGCTCCGCCGCCGTGGTGAGGAACGGGCAGGCGCTCGCGTCCATCCCCTCGGTGATTTCATGGGGTAGGTCTCCGAAGCCTTCGAGGCTCTGGACGAGGGCCGCGACGGCGCCACCTGTGGGCTGGTTGCTGGACATTCCTTGCCTCCCGGCCGTATCAGGCGTCGAACGTGACCCAGAGTTCCTCCGGAGCGCGGAAGCCGCCCGCGCCGAGCGTTGGCGCGGTGATGCCGGCGTGGGTGGCGAACTTTGGGCGAGGGTTGTGCATCGCCTCCATCATCTTCTTGCTTCCGATGACCGCTTCCTGCCGGGCCATGGCGTAGCCCATGCAGAAGTGCTGCCCCATGCCGAAGCCGAGGTGCCCGGCCTTGCCATCGCCATAACGGCCCGAGCGGAGTTCGCGGCCCATATGCAGGTCGTCGCGGAAGATGTCGAAGGTGTCCGGGTCCTTGAAGACGCGTTCATCGCGGTTCCCGGCGCCAAGCGAGAGCATAATCGAGGCGCCTGTAGGGATGATTTCACCCCCGACTTCGACCTCGGCCACCACGCGGCGCCCCTGAGCGTGAACCACGGGGTCGAAGCGCATCATCTCGCTGAAGACGTTGCTCCAGAGTTCGGGGTCCGCCTTCACGGCCTCGAACTGGTCGGGCCGGGTGTAGAGCATGTGGTACCACATGTTCGCGATCGCCTTGTCCGTGGTATCGCCGCCAGCTGCCAGGAGGAGGGCGATGAAGCCCTTGATCTCGAGCGTGTCCATCGCCCTGCCGCCCAGCTCCGCCTTGACGATCCGGGAGACAAGGTCCTCGCCGGGCGCGTCCCGGCGCTGCTCGATGAGTGGGTCGATGTAGGCCCACATCTCGTCCCGCGCTTTGATTCCCCTTGCGAAGTGTTCGCCGCCGAAGCCAAGGCCTTCGATCAGCGCCTGGTACCAGCCCACGAACTGGTCCTCATCCTTGCGAGGGAGCCCGAGCATGTTCGAGATAACGCGGACCGGGAACTGGTTCGAAAACTGGCGAACCAGCTCCACCTCGCCCTGCTTCGCCGCGTCCTCGACCGTGTTCTGGATAGCGGCCGTCCGGATCTTCGTGATCAGCTCGCCCGCGATCAGGTCGATGAACGGCAAGAAGCTATCGAGCCGCTTGCCAACGAATTGGTCGGCGACAACGTTGCGGAGGAAGTGATGCTTCGGGCTGTTGCCGTATTCCAGGATGTTCGGCCCGAAGACGTGACGCTTGCCGAATTCATACTTGCCGTCCGGATTGAAGGCGGCGCGGTCGAAGTTCTCGTTGTCCTGGAACACGCTGACGATGTCGTTGTAGCGGCTCAATACCCAGCGATTGTGGAACAGGTCCTGGTAGACGGGAGTGCGGTCACGGAGCCGCTTGTAGAGGGGAAACGGGTCTCGCTGGAACTCCGGCGTGTCAAATTCGCGTGGATCGACGGGCCTGAGTTCGGTTCCGGTCGCGGACATGGCTGCCTCCGTGGGTGCTTCGGATGGATTCTCAGGCACGCGGGCGTTCGCGCGCAAGGAATGTTGGCCGATGGGCCAGTATTCGGCCGCGTGGCCCCCCTGGGCACAGCGCCCGGCGAACGATCAGACGCGGAGGCGCAGGGGATCGGAGTGCCGCCGGGAGACCTTCCCCGCCGCTCAGCCCGTGCCCACTGTTTCCTCCGCCCGGACCTGTGGCGCCCCACCACCCGCCGTCGGGAGCGGGCTCACGGCGGGGAAGGCGAGCTTCGTCCCCACCGGCGGGTCGATCAGGACGATCGCCAGGGATGTTGGGTCGTTCACGGGCATCGTCTCGGAGGTAGCGTCCACCGAGACCAGGATGATCTCCCCGGTGACGGCCGAGGCGGCGATGATCATCGAGCCATCGGGCGTCCAGGAAGGGTGCGGCCAGCCAGGGTCGTTCGGCGTGCCGAGGAACGCCCCGCCGACCTGGCGCTGGGCCGTCAGGTTGTCTCCGAGGATGACGATCGCGTAGTCCTCGCCCCGGCGGGTGACCCCAGCGAGCGATGTCCCATCCATCGACCAGACCCAGGAACTGCGCGTGAGGGGGCCATCGTGGAGCAGCTCCACGCGCTGAATGACCGCGCCAGTCGTCGGCGAGACCAGCGTCACGACGCCCGGCTCGCGGGAGATGGCGAGCGACGAGCCGTCCGGCCGCCAGCTGGCGTAGTCCGCCGCCGCGTCGCCGGTGATCGGGGTCGTTCCTCCGCCAGCGGCCGAAGCCGTCGCGATCGGCCCCGGCCCGGCCGCCGGATCGGCGCTGTTGCTGAAGGCGATCGTTTCGCCATCGGGAGACCAGGTTGGGCGCTTGCTCCGTCCGTCCGTCGTCAGACGCGTGAAGTTCGTGCCGTCGGCGTTGAGGACGTAGATATCCTGGTTCGCCGCGGAAGGCCCGAAGCTGACCGCCAGGCGCTGCCCATCCGGCGACCAGGCGATACCAGTGAAGACGCCGCGCGCGGCAGCGATATCCACCGGGTCGCCATCCGGTGGATGGATGACGAGCGTGCCGGCGCCGGTGTTTTCGACGCGGGCGTAGGCGAGCTTAATCCCGAGGTCTGCGAGCGTCGGAGACCCGAGACCCACCTGTAGCTCGGGTGTTGGCGTCGGCGTGGAGGTACGTGTCGCCGCGCGGCCGGTCACGCGGTCCGTCTCTCCTACATTGCAAACGAGCGCCACACTCATCCCGATGACGGCCGTAGCGGCGATCCCGAGCGTAATCAGGATGGGACGGTCGAAGAGCTTGCCCCGCAATGCACACCATAGCCGGAGGCCCCGGCGAAAAGAGTCTACCGCGTGCTCGCGAACGGGTTGGAAAGACGCCTATTCGGAGACGAGAGACGAGAGACGAGAGACGGGGGACGAAGGCGGACTGACTACCGTTGCCCTGTCACGAGAAACGCGGGCACGGGCGTTGCCAGCCCCTTCAGTTCGAACTCGCCGGCTGGAGCGCAATCGACCAGGCCATCGACATCGGCGCGCACGCGTTGGCTGATGATGATCTCGCCGCCCTTCGCCGCCGAGCAGAGCCTCGATGCAAGGTTCATGACGGTGCCGATCGCCGTGTACTCGTACCTTCCTTCGAAGCCGATGCTGCCGCAGGTCGCGAACCCTTTCGCGACGCCGATCCCCAGTTCGACGCGGAAGCCGCGCCGCGCCCAGCCCTCGGCAAGCTCGATCGTCTTGTCGCGCATCGCCAGGGCCAGACGGACGGCGCGGGCCGCCGGGTCGTCGCAGGGGAGCGGGTCGTTGAAGATCACGATCATCCCGTCGCCTGTGAACTGCGTGAGTGTGCCCTCTTCGGCGAAGACGAGCGGGACGACGCCGCCGTGCATCTCGCGCAACACATCCATCACGTCCTCCGGTTCCGATGTCTCCGCAAACGAGGTGAAGCCACGCAGGTCGGAGAAGAGGACGGTGATCTCCCGGCGG
>JANMTH010000690.1:0-2439 GCA_031390305.1 Thermoflexaceae bacterium | reverse complement strand
AGGTGTTCGGCGGCGCGGCCGTGCTGGTCTCGCTACAGGCGAAGCTGACTGAACTCGACCAACGCATCAAGAGCGACCCACGTGTGGTTGAGGCGATCCGCCTCTGGTCCGGCTGCATGAGAACGGCTGGATACGACCTCGCCCATCCGCAGGAAGTCGACGCCACGCTCTACCGGAAGTTGGAGGCTGTGGTAGGCAAGGAGGCGGCCGCCGGCAAAGTGCGGGGCGCCGCCGTGAAGTACGATGCGAGTGCGCTGGCAGCGCTCCAGGGCCAAGAGCTGATCATGGTCGCGGCCGACATCCGTTGCGAAGTCCAACACATCAACCCCGTCGAAGACAAAGTCCGGGAGGAGTTGGAGTCGGCCTTCCGTGAAGAGAACGCGGCGCTGTTCGAACAGGTCTCGGCGCCGTGACGGCCAGCGGCATCTCCGATCACGTTGAGCCGCGGATGCTACGGACGCCGGCGGCGCCGGTGGTGGCGCTAGCCGGAATCACGAAGACGTTTCGGGCCGACCCACCGGTGCACGTCCTTCGGGGGATCGACTTCGTCGTCTGGCCGGGCGAATGGATCTCCATCGTCGGGCGGTCCGGGTCTGGCAAGTCGACCCTGTTGAACATTCTCGGCATGTTGGACACACCGACAAGCGGTCAGTATCGGTTCGAGGGCGAAGACACGGAGCGATTGACGGATCCCGGCCGGGCTGCTCTGCGGGCCGAAGCGATCCGGTTCGTGTTCCAGTCGTTCCACCTTCTGCCCGTCCGAAATGCGCTGGAGAACGTGATGCTCTCGGAGCTCTACGCATCGTTCCCACGCAAGGGGAGGCGCGAGCGCGCGATGGCGGCGCTGGAGCGGGTGGACATGGCCGACCGCGCCAACTTCCTTCCCTCACGACTGTCTGGCGGGGAGCGCCAGCGCGTCGCGATCGCACGAGCGATCGTCACCCGGCCCCGGCTCCTCCTCTGCGATGAACCGACGGGCAACCTCGATTCTGAGACATCCGGGGCGATCATGGAGTTGTTCCAGGGACTGGCCGATGAGGGGATGACGATCGTCGTCATCACTCACGATGACCAGGTCGCGAGCCGCGCCGGCAGGACGCTCGACCTCAGGGACGGCCAGTTCAGGGAACGGGCGGGCGACCGCGGGGCGGGCGAGGCGGTTTCGCTGTGAGTGCTCCGCGCGTCTCGCGTCGTCATGTACGGGTGCTGAAACCGCGGCTTGGCCTCCGCGCCCTCGTCGAGGACTCCGTGACGAGCATCCTCGGCCGGCCGACACGCATGGCCCTTACCGTCCTCGGCACGGCTGTGGGCGTGGCGGCTCTCGTCGCCACGATGGGTCTCTCGGCGACGGCGGGGAATCAGATCGTCGGCCGCTTCGATGTGCTCAGCGCAACCGACGTGGTGATCGCCCCGAAGATCGGAGGGAGCGGACGCGTCAGCGCTTTCCTGCCGTGGGACGCGGAGGCACGGCTGCTGCGTCTCAACGGCGTGGTGGCGGCGGGCACGCTCAGCGAGGTCGACGCTGGCGGCCTGCTCATCCGGGCGGCGCCGATTCACGACCCGCAGGCCCAAACGGAGTTCCAGCTGCCAATAAGCGCGGCCTCGCCGGGGCTCTTTGGCGCGGTGAGGGCGGAGCTCTCGGCGGGACGGACCTTCGACATCGGCCATTCACTGCGCGCCGACCGCGTCGTTCTCCTGGGAAAGAACGTGGCCGCCAGGCTCAACATCGCCAACGTCGATCATCAGCCGGCGATCTTCATCGGCGACCACCCTTACGTGGTGATCGGGATCATCGAACAGGTCTACCGCCAGCCCTCGCTGCTCGGTTCGGTGCTGATCCCCGAGGGCACGGCGAGACGCGAGTTCGGACTGATCGCTCCGGGGGCGGTCCAGGTGGAAACGGAGATCGGGGCCGCGCGCCTTGTCGCGGGCGAGGCGCCAATCGCCCTCAGCCCGAACGAACCTTCAACGCTGGAGGTAACCTCGCCGCCGGAGCCCCGGCGCGTCCGGGCGAACGTCCAGAGTGATCTCGAAGCCCTCTTCCTGCTGCTGGCGCTGGTGTCGCTCGCCGTGGGGGCGCTGGGGATCGCGAACATGACGCTCGTGGGCGTGATGGAGCGGGTTGGCGAAATCGGACTTCGCCGCGCCCTCGGCGCGGGCCGTGGCCATATCGCCGCCCAGTTCTTGCTGGAGAGCACGCTGCTGGGGTTGATCGGTGGGATCATTGGCTCGGCGCTCGGCACGCTGGGCGTCGTCATCGTGGCGGCGGCACAGACGTGGACGCCGGTCCTGCCGGCATGGGCGCCGGTGGCTGGTCCCCTGCTGGGCGCGGCGGTCGGGCTCGCCGCTGGCGTGTATCCTTCGTTGCGCGCGGCGGCCATGGAGCCCGTCGAGGCGCTCCGCGCCGGGGTCTGAGGGTTGACCTCAGGCCACCCGCCG
>JANMTH010000048.1:0-2179 GCA_031390305.1 Thermoflexaceae bacterium | reverse complement strand
CCTCTCCCAGTGCGCTGGGCGAGGGGAGAACGAGTCCCGAGTCCCGAGTCCCGAGTGCCGAGTCCCGAGGGGCGGGGGGCGGGGGGAGAGACGGGTGGCTGAGCTCGGAGACGCAGAGAGGCCCCGGTTGCCCGGGGCCTCTGTGGTTCTGTTGCCTGGCCGGGTTAGCGGCTGCGGCGTGCGGCGAGCGTGCCGCCGAAGCCGAGGGCGAGGACGCCGGCGCCGAGAGCGAGGATGAGCCAGAGGCTGCTATCGCTTTCGGACTGAATGCCGGTGCCCGTGGTCGGGGCCTTGGGGGTAGTAGCTCCGCCGGTGCCGCCCGTAGGAGTCGCGGTAGGCGTCGCGGTAGGCGTGGTGAACGTTAGGTTCACGATACCGAGCTTGCCGTTGTCCCAGGTGCCGGTTTCGGCGGCTTTCTTGTCACCGATCATGAAGGTGACGGGCGAGCCATCGGCGCCACAATTCGGGTTCGCACCCGGGTCGAGGGAAGCGACATCGACGACGTAGCGGCTATCGCTCGTCACCGAGGTCGTCCCACAGCTTGCGGCGCCGACCATGGCGATGATGGGCGTGCCAGCGGTTACTGGCTTGCCATCGATGGACACCGTGCCGGCGAAGCGGGACGGTGGGGCCGGCGGGGACTCCGCGTGCGCACTGGAAGTCGAGAAGACTCCCGCGCCGAAGAGGACCATGCCGAGCACCACAGCAAGACCGCTACCGACGAGCGTCCTCAATACCTTGGTCATGCTTTTGAGCTCCATTTCTTCCTGTCCTTAGCCTTTGTGGCGGTTGCCTCTTACCGGTGGTGGTGGCCGCCCCTCCGGAGAGGGACGGCTACCACGTTGGGGTTCGAGGTTACTGGTCCACGTCGGTCTGGACAGTCCAGGTCACCGGGCCGGGGGCCTTGATGGCCACCCAGTATGCCTGGCCCTCTTTGAGGGCGACGAGGTCGTTGGCACCAGGAACAGCTACGCCATCCGGGAAGAAGCCGAGCCAGTCCTGGGCGTCCGCCTGCCAGCCGTAGACCGCGGTCACCTGGTCGAAGATGTCGTTGCCCTTGTCGTTAGAGCCGGTGCCCTTGAGAGCGTCGGTAGGCGAAATGCCGTCCTTGCCCAGCCAGGTGATGAGGCTCCACTTGAAGGTGAGGGTGTAGTTCTTGGTCGACGAGAAGTCAACGATAGCGTCGAAGCCGATGTCGCCTTCGTCGTCGTGAGCGATGACGAGGACGTTGAGGATGCCGAGAAGGCTGTTCGAGACCTTGATCCAGGCCTGGCACTCATCCGCCGCGCCGTTGAGCGGGGCGAATTCGATACCGACGGTCCGGAGGGCGGTCGAGAAAGTGAGGACGCCGTTGGCGAACTGGTTGTTCCCGCCTGTGAGCGAGCCAGCGTCGGAGCGGGCGATGATGATGCCTTCTCCGGCATCGATCATGAAGTCGACGTTCTCAATCGGGTCCGTGATCGCCGTGCCGACCGTGAAGAGGGCATCGACCGAGGAGAGAACGGGGTGGAGGCTCACGGCGTTCGCGATCGGGTTGCAGAAGCCATCCCTATCGAGAGCGCGGAAGACGATGAACTTGAACTGGTTGTTACCAGCCGGGTCGTCTTCGATCGTGAGCTGCTTGAAGCCGCCCCACTTCCAGTTGATGGTGACATCGTTGGAGTGGACGATCGGGTGCTTGCCCCGGATGTCGGGGTAATCGGCGATGACGTGAATGGTGGATGTACCAACAGCGTCGCCGACCTTGCAGTGCTTGCCGCCGCCAAGGGAGTTGGTGGCGCAGGCGGTGAGGTTCGTGTTGAAGTCACCGTTGGCGGCAACCATGGCTTCGCCGTGGTTGTCGGTGTAGAGGGTGAGGTCACGGGTGATGCTGTCGTCGCCATAGGCGGCGCGAATCTGGGCGAGGGTAACGCCCGTCGGATCGGTGGTGATGTCGATGACGCCGCCGGTCTCCGGATGCGTGCCCGGCGTTACCACCGGCTCCCAGAAGACGTACGGGCCATCGCCGCCGAAGGTGTTCCAGTTGTAGCCGCCACCCGCGCCGATTGGTGCGATGTAGGGGCTGGCCGGGACGTTCTGGATGTAGTACGGGTTCGGGAAGTCCTGCGTCGCAGGAGCGTTCGCCGTGCCCGTGAAGTAGACATCAGACTTGATGACCTGCTTGATGAAGCCGGCGCCG
>JANMTH010000029.1:0-1697 GCA_031390305.1 Thermoflexaceae bacterium | reverse complement strand
CGAAACGGCCGGAGCCGCATCCGTTCCGAGGGTTGACGAAGGCGGAGCGCGTTAGGCGAGAGTAACCGCGGCGAGGTCGGGACGCTCCAGCACCGGAACCGAGCGCTCGATCTCCTCGCCGATCGAGTCCTCCAGCGCGTCGAGGTCGTGGCGGACCTGCAGGTTGAGCCAGAAGCGCGGCGATACGGCGAAGTAGCGGCCGAGTCGCATCGCCGTATCCGCCGTTATCGCACGTTTGCCGTGGACGATCTCGTTGATACGCCGCGGCGGCACGCCGAGCGCGCGCTCGCCACCTGGTACTGGCTGAGCCCGAGCGGCTTAAGGAACTCCTCGAGCAGGACCTCGCCAGGATGGATGGGCGGGAAGCGGTCTTCGTCCTTCGGAGCGTTAGTGGTAGTCAACGATTTCAACGTCGTAGGCATCGCCGTTCGATGATAGCGCGGGCGTTGCGGGCCTCGCGAATCGCCCGGGGCGCGAGGGTGCCGTGGTGTGGGAGGATGTGGGAGGGCGGGTGGATTGGGCCCAGGCCGGCGAGCCGCGGTGCCCGGGAAGACGCGCGCGTCGGAACAGGTCATGATGCGGGCTACTCACCGAAGAAACGTGTCCTCCATGAAGATCTCAACCATCCTCGACCACATCGACAGCGGCCACATGGCCCTGCCCGAGTTTCAGCGCGGCTACGTCTGGAATCGCGATCAGGTCCGGGGCCTCTTCGACTCGCTCTATCGGCGCCACCCGGTCGGCGGTTTGCTGGTGTGGACCACGGAATCGAACACCGCCGCGCATCGCGGTGATGGGGCGCTGGCCGCCGGAGTGGTCAAGCTCCTCCTCGACGGCCAGCAGCGAATGACCTCGCTTTACGGCGTGGTGCGTGGCAAGCCGCCCGAGTTCTTCGACGGGAACGTTCAGGCCTTCAGCGGCCTGCGCTTCCATCTCGACACCGAGACCTTCGCCTTCTACCAGCCCGTGAAAATGCAGGGCGATCCCCTCTGGATAGATGTTACCCAACTGATGAAGAAGGGGACCGCCGGTTTGGGCGAGTTTGTGACTCTCCTGGCTGCCGAGCCGGAGCTGGCGTCGAAGGTCGGAGAATATGTCGGACGGCTCAGTCGCCTGCTCAGCGTGACTGACGTGGACCTGCACGTGGAGGAAGTCACCGGCGCGGACAAGACGCTGGATGTTGTTGTGGACATTTTCAACCGCGTGAACAGCGGCGGAACCAAGCTCTCTAAGGGGGACCTGGCACTGGCTAAGATATGTGCTGACTGGCCCGAGGCACGCGACACGATGAAGGCCAAGCTCAAGGAATGGGCGAAGGCTGACTACCACTTCAACCTCGACTGGCTGCTGCGGTCGGTTAACACCGCGCTCACCGGCGAAGCGAAGTTCCAGTTCCTGCACGAGAAAAGCGCGGCGGAAATTCAAGACGGACTCAAGCGGGCAACAAAACACGTTGATACCAGCCTCAACCTGATCAGCGGCCGGCTAGGTCTGGATCACGATCAAGTCTTCTTCGGGCGGTTTGGTGTGCCCGTGATGGTGCGTTACCTCGACAGTCGCAGCGGCCCGATGGCTGCGGAGGAACGCGACAAGCTTCTGTTCTGGTTTGTGCAGGCCGGGATGTGGGGGCGCTTCTCGGGGTCCACGGAGACCTTCATTGATCAAGACCTGGCCGCGCTGGAAGGTCCGCACGGAGG
>JANMTH010000792.1:0-6441 GCA_031390305.1 Thermoflexaceae bacterium | reverse complement strand
CTTCGACGCCATCGCTGACGCCCTCAGAACGGGCCACGGCCTGGACGGCGCCGTCAGCGAAGCGGCCACGCTCGACAATCCCTTCGCCTGGATCGAGCCGCTCGCCTTCGCGGCGGCGCCCCCAACGGGTGCTCCGGGATGACCGCTCACGTTCACCTCGGGCTCGTTTTCCATCAGCACCAGCCCGTCGGCAACTACGGGTTCGTCTTCGACGAACTCTTCCAGAAGTCGTACGAACCGCTGGTCGCCTGCCTCGAACGCCATCCCGGAGTGAAGGCCGGCCTGCACTACAGCGGCCCACTCCTCGATTGGCTGCTCTTCAACAGGCCCGCCTACATCGAGCGCGTCCGTGCTCTCGTTGTGCGGGGCCAGGTCGAGATGCTGGGCGGCGGCTACTACGAACCCGTCCTGCCTTCGATCAGCGAGGCGGACCGGATCGGCCAGATGACCAAGATGCGCAACGCGATCACGGAGGTCTTCGGGACCAGGCCGGCCGGCATGTGGCTGCCCGAACGCGTCTGGGAACCGTCGCTCCCAACCTCCATCGCCGCCGCCGGCTATCGCTGGACTGTCGTCGATGACGTCCACTTCCAGGCGAACGGCTGGGACGCCGCCGACGTCAGTGGCTGGTACCTCACGGAAGACCAGGGGAGCACCACGGGAATCTTCGGCTCCAGCACGGCCTTCCGCTACCTCGTCCCCTGGGGCGCCATCGACGCCTGCATCGACTTCCTCCGGAACCAGGGCGACCGCCGCCCCGGCTCCCTCGTGACCATGGGCGACGACGGCGAAAAGTTCGGCGGCTGGCCCACCACCTACCAGCACTGCTGGGAGAACGGCTGGGTCGAAAGCTTCTTTTCCCGTCTCGAAGAGGAAGCACACTGGATCGAGACGGTCCACCTCGGCACATGGCAGGCCCAAAAACCCGCCGAAGGGCTCATCTACCTGCCCACGACCTCCTACATGGAGATGGGCGAGTGGTCGCTCACGCCGGGCGCCCAGCACGCCCTCGAAGACGCCATGCGCGTCCTCCGCGACGGCGGCCGTGGGGACCTCACTCACTTCCTCCGCGGAGGCTATTGGCGGAACTTCCTCGTCCGCTACCCGGAGATGAACCTGCTCCACAAACGGCTCCTCCACCTTTCGCGGCAGGCCCACCAGAACGGCAACGCCGAGGCCCTCGAACACATCTGGAAGGCGCAATGCAACTGCCCTTACTGGCATGGCGTGTTCGGCGGCGTCTACCTCCAACACATCCGCGACGCCACCTTCGGCCACCTCGCTCAGGCGGACGCGCTGTTGAACCCGGGCGCTCGTCCCGCCGACACCTGCGACTGGAACTTCGACGGACGAGACGAGATCTGCCTTCGATCGGGCGAGCAGGCCGTCATCGTCAATCCCGCCGAAGGCGGACGGATCGAACACTGGGACCTCCGCCAACGCGGGTGGCACCTCACGCACGCCATCGCCCGGCGCCCCGAGGCGTACCACGCGCGGCTGGGGGGCGCGGACGAACACGCCGTCCAGAGCATCCACGACGGCGTCCGCCTGAAGGACCCCGCCGCCGCCGGCCAGGCCCTCAACTACGACCGTGGCCTCCGCCTCGCGGCCCAGGAGACGATCGTCGCCGGCGCCATGGGACGGCAAGCGTACGAGGATCTCCGCCTCTCCACCCCGGCCGTAGCGGCAGCCTCGAGCTACGACGATGGCAGCCTCAGTCTCCGCCTGACGGCCGGCGGCCTCTCGTACGACAAGACGATCGCCCTCTGCGAGGGAGCGCTCGTGATGACGGCCGCCATCCCGGCTAACGCGACCCTGTATAGCGAATGGAACCTCAGCCTTCCCCAGGGCGAACATGGGGCCGCCCCCGAGTTCCGCTTCGAAGAAGGCCAGGCCGTAATCACGACAGGTCAGTTTCAGCTCACCGCCGCCCATTCCGCCCACGAGGCCTGGGTGACGCAGCTCTTCTCCGTCTCCAACACCGAGGGCGGCGTCGAACTGGCGCCCCAGGGCTGGTCGATGGTCTTTCGCGGAACGAGCGGGGATACTCCTTCCACAGTCTCCATCCGCTGGACGGTGCAATGACCGCCTGGGCCCAGCTCCTCCACTTCTATCAGCCGCCGACGCAAACACACGAGATCCTCGTGAAAGCGGCCGACGAATGCTACCGGCCGCTCCTCAAGGTCCTTCTCGAATTCCCGGCGGCGCGGCTTGCGATCAACATCAACGGCGTGCTCACCGAGCTGCTCCATGAGCACGGAATGCAGGATATCCTGGCCGACCTTCGGGTACTCCATGAGCGCGGCCAGGCGGAATTCGTCGGAAGCGGCAAGTATCACCCCATTCTCCCGCTGATCCCTCACGACGAACGCTCCCGGTCGATCGCGGACCATGCCCAAACCAATCACGCCATCCTCGGCGCCCCGGAGCGGCCCGCCGGCTTCTTCCCGCCAGAGATGTGTTACAGCCCCGAAATCCTCCCCGATCTTGCGGAGGCGTGGGTCGATTGGTTCATCCTTTCGGGCGTGGCCTGTCCCGGGGATTGGCCGACCAGTGTCGTCGATCGCGTTCGCACCGGAGACCGGACGATGGCCGTCCTCTTCCGCGACGATGTCCGGAGCAACCGTATCTCCTTTGGCGAGACCGACCCGGCCCGCTTCGTGGATGACCTGCTGAGCGTCGATGGCGGTGATGGCGCTTACGTGGTGACCGCCATGGACGCCGAAACCTACGGCCACCACCTCTCTGGTTGGGAGCGCGACTTCCTGGCGGCCGCATACGAACGGGTGATCGCTGGCGAAAGCGGCGTCCGCATGCTCCAGCCGGGAGAGATCGTGGAGCAGTTCCCGGCGGGGCCGAGCATCGAACCGCTGTCCTCTTCCTGGAGCACCACGCCGGAAGACATCGAAGCCGGGAATCCGTTCCCGCTCTGGAAAGCTCCGGAAAACGCGGCGCACCAGCTCCAGTGGGAGTTCACGGCACACTGCCTCGCGGTTCTCGAAGCGGCCGAAAAGCACGCCGAGAGCGAATCCGAGGCGGCCCAGCTGGCTGGCCACGCGCGCGCCCAGCTCCAGCCCGCACTCCACAGCTGCCAGTACTGGTGGGCCAGCCGCCGGCCGATGTGGGACCTGACGATGATCCACCGCGGCCTCGCACTCCAGGAACAGGTCCTCCTCCTGGCCTCGCGAGCCCTCCACTTGAGCGCCGCTCCGGGCGAAGTGAAGGACGAGACGCGCTGGCGGCTGGCCGCCGCACGCGAGGTCCGAACCGGGCTCGAAGACCATCTCGTGATGGACGCGCGGCCGTGAAAATCCTCTACGCTGCCGCCGAAGTCGATCCCTTCGCCAAGGTCGGCGGACTGGCCGATGTCGCCGCCTCACTGCCCCAGCGCCTGCGCGAACTGGGACACGACGTGCGAGTCGTCACGCCCTGCCACGCCAGCGCCCTCCCCGCGTTTCATCGCGCGGAATCCAGGCGCACGCTCTCCATCGGACCGGCTTCCGCCAGCCACGACGTGACGATCGCGACCCTGCCGGGGATCGGCGGCGTGCCCGTCGAACTCGTTCTCGATGAGCGCTACTTCGGCCGCGAGAACGTCTACGGCGAAGCGGACGATCTCGCTCGCTACCAGGCCTTCTGCCGCGCTGTTTTCGCGATGCTCAGGCAGGAGGCGTGGAGGCCAGACATCCTCCACCTGAACGACTGGCACACAGCGCCCCTCGCCTTCGCCCTGCGCAACCTCGCGTGGGCGAACCCGGTGTTGCGCGGGGTGGCCTCCGTCTTCACGATTCACAACCTTCGCTACCGTGGCCCCGACGAGTTCAACGACTACCTGGCCCAGGCGATCTACTACAGCGACGCCGTAACCACCGTCAGCCCGACGTATGCGCGAGAGATCCTGACGCCACTGTACGGCGAGGGGCTCGAATCGCTTCTCACCCTTCGCGGTGATTCACTCCACGGCATCCTCAACGGTCTGAACTTCGACCATTTCAACCCGAGGACCGATCGCGCGCTCAGCCACCCGTTCGACCTGAGCTGCCTGGAAGAGCGCCAGGCGAATCGTACGGCGCTGCGCGGCCAACTCTGTCTCCCCGAAACGTCAGGGCCGCTGGTGGCCATGGTGACGCGCCTGACCGAGCAGAAAGGCGTCGATATCGTCCTCCAGGCCCTTCCCGCGATGCTGGCCGCGGGTGCCCAGCTCGCCGTCCTCGGCCAGGGCGAACCGGCCCTCGCCGCCGAGCTGCACCGGCTGGAGGAACTCCACCCGAACTCCGTCCGCCTGACGGCGAGGTTCGACGATGAGATGGCGAGGCGGATTTACGCTGGCGCCGACATCTTCCTGATGCCCTCCCGCTACGAGCCATGCGGCCTCGGCCAGCTCATCGCGATGCGCTACGGCGCCGTCCCCATCGGCCGCCGCACAGGCGGTCTCGCAGACACGATCGTCGACCTTGACGAGCATCCGGAATCGGCGACGGGCTTCCTCTTCGACGAATTCAGCGGTTTCGCGCTCACCGGCGCCTTCGAGCGAGCGGTCGTCGCCTTCCGCGATGCGGCTACCTGGACGAGACTTCAGCAGACAGGGATGAGCCGCGATCACTCCTGGCGGGCCTCGGCCGAGCAATACGTCCACGCCTACGTCGCCGCCCTCCGCGCCCGCGGCATCGTCCCCCTGGAGTAGGCCACGATGAGCATGATTCACATCGCCGGGCTGGGCCCAGGAGACCCGGAGCACCTGACCCGCCAGACCGAACGGCTCCTCCACTCCGGCCTCCGGGTACTTCTCCGGACGCGGCACCACCCCACGATCGCGGCGCTTCCCGCCGCCGCCAGCTGGGAAGCGCTCGACGGCGTCTACCAGTCCAACGCCTCCTTCGGCGATGTCTACGCCGCGCTGGCCGCACGCGTGATCGAAGTGGCGGCCAGCGGCGACGTCGTCTACGCCGTACCTGGCAGCCCGCTCGTCGCCGAACGGAGTGTCACCCTCCTCCTCGAACAGGCGGCGGCGATGGGCCACGAAACGACGGTCTACCCGGCTCTGAGCTTCGCCGACGCCGCCGCCGTCACTCTCCGAATCGACCTCGGGCGCGTCCAACTCTGCGACGCGCTCGACCTCCGGATCGACGCCCAGCAGCCCGCCCTCGTCCACCAGATCTTCGATCGCGACGCGGCCACAAACCTGAAGCTGCGGCTCCTCGAGATCTATCCGGCCGGCCATCTGGTCACGTTCGTCCACGCCGCCGGGGCGCCGGCCAGCGCCACCCGTGAACTGGCGCTGAGCGAGATCGACCATGGGCCATGGAGCTATCTCGACGCCCTCTACGTCCCGCCCCTGAGGCCGCTGGAAGACCTCCGCCGCTTCGACGGCCTCGAGGCCGTCGTGCGCCACTTGCACGGCGAGGGCGGCTGTCCCTGGGATCGCGAGCAGACGCACGAAACCCTTCGCCACCACCTCCTCGAAGAGAGCTACGAGACACTGGAGGCGATCGACCGTGGCGAGCCCGGAGCGTTGGCCGAGGAGCTCGGCGACCTCCTGCTCCAGGTCTTGATGCACGCCGCGGTGGCCGAGCGGACCAATGAATTCATCCTCGCCGATGTCGTCGAGCAGATCGCGAGGAAGCTCATCCGCCGTCACCCGCACGTCTTCGGCGAAGCGACCGCCGAGACCGCCGCCGACGTGTACCGCAACTGGGAGGCCCTGAAGCAGCTGGAGAAGCCACGGGCTTCGGTCCTCGATGGCGTTCCGGCGACGCTCCCGGTGCTCGCCCAGGCCCAATCCATGCAGGGCCGTGCCCGGCGTATCGGCTTCGACTGGCCGGATATGGACGGTCCGATCGAGAAGCTCGCCGAAGAGATCGGGGAGTTCGCGCGGGCCAGCGGCGCCGCGGACCGCGAAGCCGAGTTCGGCGACATCCTCTTCACGGCCGCGGGCATCGCCCAGCGCCTGGAGATCGACGCCGAACAGGCGCTTCGCGGCGCGGCCCGGCGCTTCCGCGCCCGGTTCGGCGAATTGGAACGGGCCGCCGCCGCCGATGGCGCGGACCTGCGGGGCCTCTCCACGGCCAGCCTCCTGGAACGGTGGCAACTGGCCAAGGCCGCTATCGCCGCGGAGCCGGTTGTAACCCCCGCCCCACGGCCTGTAGGCTACGAACACGAACTTGGACCAGAGGACATGGGAATGACACAGGCGCCTGAAAACCCGATCACCGTCGAGCGTTTTGCCAACGGCAAGACCTTCACGCAGTACATCGAAAGCGGCATCCGCAACCGCGACCTCTTCGAGCGAAACTACAACGACCTCACGCTCACCGCCGAACAGTCCGCGAAGCTCAAGGCCCTCGGCGCCAAAGTCGATCACCTCGCCGTCATCGGCGAAGACTGGTGCCCCGATGTCTACCGCGGCCTCGGCGTCGCCCAGCGCATCGCCGAAGGGCTCGG
>JANMTH010000753.1:0-12204 GCA_031390305.1 Thermoflexaceae bacterium | reverse complement strand
GCTCCTAGCCGCTCCGCTCCATCAGCTCGGCCGCGCCGAGCGACGCCGCGCCGAGATCGCCGAGGTCCCCATCCAGCGCGCGGGCGATCCGGGCCGTTAGCGAATCCAATCCCCAGCGCTTGAGAGCGGAGACGAGGACGACGTTCGCGGGTGGCGCGCCGGCGGCGGAGGCAGCGTCTCGGGCCGCTTCGTAGGAGTCTACGGTCACGCCATCTTCGTTCACGAGGCGGTCACACTTGTTCAGGACGAGGAGGGCCGGCTTGTCGGCGACGCCGAGGTCGGCCAAGGTGGCCTCGACCGTCTGCGTGTGCTCGTAGGCGTTGGCGTGGGAAACGTCGATGACATGCAGAAGGAGGTCAGCCTCTTCGAGCTCTTCGAGGGTAGCGCGAAAGGCGGCGACGAGGTCGGTCGGCAGCTTCTGGATAAAGCCAACCGTGTCGGAGAGGAGCACGGTCTCACCCGTCGGCAGGCGGAGGCGGCGGGTGACGGGGTCCAGGGTGGCGAAGAGCTTGTCCTCGGCGAGGACGTCGGAGCGGGCGAGGACGTTCATGAGAGTGGACTTGCCCGCGTTCGTATACCCCACGAGAGCGACGACCGGGAGGCCGTGCCGCTCGCGGTTGCGGCGGTGAAGGGCGCGTTGCGTGCGGACGTGTTCGAGGTCCCGCTTGATCCGGCTAATGCGCGAGTTGATGAGACGGCGGTCGGTTTCGATCTGTGTTTCGCCGGGCCCGCGCGTGCCGATTGCGCCCTCCATCCGCTCGAGGTGGCTCCACTGGCCGGCGAGGCGGGGAAGGAGGTACTGCATCTGGGCGAGGGCGACCTGGAGGCCACCTTCGCGCGTGTGGGCGCGTGTGGCGAAGATATCGAGGATAAGCGCCGTCCGGTCGATCACCTTCGTGCCCAGCGCTTTCTCGAGGTTGCGCTGTTGCGAGGGCGAAAGCTCGTCATCGAAGATGACGACGTTCGCGCCCAACTCCTTGCGTTGAGCGGCGACCTCTTCGACCTTGCCTTTGCCGACGTAGGTGGCGACGTGTGGGTGTTCGAGCTTCTGGCTGGTTCGTCCGACGACCTCCGCGCCGGCCGTCCGGGCAAGCTCCGCCAGCTCATCGAGCGATTCAGCGGCGGGGAGGAGCGCGCCGTACATATCGGCGGCGACGAGATAGGCGCGGTCGGCGGTGGCGGCGGTCGAGTGAGGGGTTCGCGGCATATCCGTCGAGTCTAACGCCCCGCGAGCGGCCGTGGGGAGCGGCGGGCTGTCCGGGCGGTTGTGGGCCGTTAGTCCGTTCTGTTAGACTAGGCGGATGACCGCACAAATCAACGTCCACGACGCCAAGACGCACCTTTCGCGGCTGCTCGAACGGGCCCACGCGGGCGAGGAGATCATCCTCGCGAAGGCGGGCAAACCGTACGCGCGGCTGCTCCCGCTCGAATCGCTCCCGGCCAAGCGCGAACTGGGGTTCGTCCAACTCGATGGTCCGCTCCCGGACGATCTCTTCCTCGAACCGATGAGCGAAGAGGAACTGGCCGATTGGGAGGACGGGCCCGTCTTTCCGCCCGAGTCCGAAAGTGTGGCCAGCGCATGAAGATGCTTCTCGACACGCACGTCTTGATATGGGCGCTGGTTGGCTCACCGCGGCTCTCGCTGCGCGTGCGTTCGATCCTGGAGGACCGGCGATCCGAACTCGCCGTTAGTGCGGTCACGATCATGGAGATTTTCAGCAAGCACCGCATCGGGAAGTTGCCGGAAGGTGACGTGATCACGAACGGCCTCGACGGGTACCTGAAGCGGCTGGACGCATCCGTCCTCGCCGTCAGCGAGGCCCACGCCCGTCTGGCTGGCTCTATCGTCTCACCACACCGTGACCCGTTCGACCGGATGATCGCCGCGCAGTCCATCCTCGAGGGTATTCCGTTGCTGAGCCGCGATTCCGCCTTCCCCAGCCTCGGAGTGCAGCCGATCTGGTAACGTGCCCCGCACCACAACCGGAGGCGCACCATGGCAGACTACCAGACGATCCTTTACTCGACGGGCGAACGCATCGCCCGGATCACGCTGAACCGCCCGGAGAAGCGCAACGCCCTCAGCTTCGAGCTGCGGGACGAACTGAAGCAGGCGCTCTGGACGGCGGAACGGGACGATGACGTCTCGATCGTGCTGATCGACGCGAACGGCCTCTCGTTCTGCAGCGGGTACGACATTACGCCAGACATGTCGGGACGCAATCCGCACAAGGGTTGGGTTTCGCCGAAGCTGTTCGACGGCTGGACCGACCAGTTCGCACGAAGCTGTGTGCGCGACTGGCTCGTGATCTGGGACCTGCTGAAGCCAGTCGTGTGCATGGTCCATGGCGCCTGCCTGGCGGGCGGGACGGAGCTGATGTCGATGTGCGACATCGCCTTCGTCGCTGACGATTCGCGGATCGGCTACCCGCCGATGCGGGCGCAAACGACGCCGGACACGCTCTACTTCCCGTGGAAGCTGACGATGGCCCAGGCGAAGTACCTCCAGCTCACCGGCAACTCGGTGAGCGGCGCCGAGGCGGCGCGTATGGGCTGGGTGGCGAAGAGCTTCCCGGCGGCGGAGCTGGAGGCGAGCGTGATGAAGGAGCTACGGGCGATGGCCTCGATTGCGCCAGATCTGCTGGCCGCGAACAAGCAGTCGCTCAACCAGGCATACGAAATCATGGGCTTCCGGACGGCGCTCCAGCAGGGCTCGCAATGGCACGCCTTGAGCGCCCAGATGCGTCCAAATGCGGGCGAATTCACGCGCATCTCGCGCGAGAAGGGACTGAAGGCCGCGTTTTCGTGGCGGGACGAGCCGTTCGCCGAGCTTGGCGGGTAGCTGGCGTTAGCGTTCGCGGCAAGCGTTTGATACGGACCGCTGTGTAATGAATCGGTAATTTGTTGGCATTCGACGTTTTACCCGTCCTTCCGTATCTCCGATCGACTCCCGACGCTGACTAAGTAGAAGGTCTGCGCAGACTCTCTTCCACAACCCACCACACGGAACGAGGAGTCAACCATGTCGGGAACCACTACCATGAAGCGCGGCGCGAGCCTCGCCGCAATCGCTGCCCTTATCGGCGTCGCGGCGCCACTGACGATGATGGGCGGGAGCGCCCAGGCAAAGGCCGGCGACGTGAAGTCTGGCCCTTCGCTGATTACCGCGATCAGCCCAACTTCGGTCACGCTGGCGAACGGGTACACCGCGACGATCACCCCTCGCACGCAGATCGACGGCTTCGGCGCCGGCGTGATGCCGAAGGTCGGCGACTGCGTGAAGGTCACAGACCGCCTGCCGATCGACAACGTCGCCCACGAGATCGACAACGAGCCGGGCGACTGCGGCTAGCCCCTGCCGCCCCGTATGCATGGAGAGGCCGCCCATCGGGGCGGCCTTTTCGTGTTCCGGGCATCAGGCCGGCGGGAGGACGACGTATGTGCCCGAGCCCGCGCCGATCGCCCGACCGGCGCCATCGCGCAGAGTGACCAGGCAGTGGCTGATGGACCTCCCCCGGCGGAGGACTTCGCCGCGGGCGACGATCGTTTCGCCCTGAAGGGCCCGCAGCCAGCGGAAGTCGGCCTGGGTGGTGATGACGCGCTCATCTTCCGCGCAGACCGTGCCGAGGGCGGCGCCCATGGCCGAATCGGCGAGGAAAAGCCAGACTCCGCCGTGGACGATGCCATAGAGGTTCTGGCTGGCCGGGGAAGCGGCGAAGGTGATCTCCGCCCAACCGTCGCCGGCGGCCGTGAAGCCGTATCCGAGGGCCGCAAAGAGGGGCACGGCCTGCATGCGGGCGAGGGCGGGGTAGGGAGCGAGGAAGTCAGCGGTCATAGTGCCTCGTGCAGTCGACCAGCTCCTTGCGGCCGTTGACCAGGGTCCGGTATCGGATGCGGAGGGAGCGGGTGGCAGAGACCGAAACCGCACCGGCCATCTCTCCCTTGAGTGGATGGCTTCGCAGGGAGGGATGCTTCGGATCGCGGTCGAGTAGTTCCAGAGCTTTGGTGACGGCAGCCCTGTCCGCTGCTGTCAACCTTCGATCGCTGAAACTGTCAAGAAAGCGGTCACTGAAGACGAGGGATTCGTAGCTCGGCACAACAGTCAGTCGCAGGGAGCGAGGCGTCGAAGATCTTCTTCGGACGACTGGCGAACACGCCCAGCTTCGATGTCTGCGATGCCCCGTCTGAAGCTCGCGAGACTCTCCCCGGTGTACATCCAGTCATCGTCGTCGCCGCGGGCGTAGAGCGTGACCGAGCTATCGATCGGGTCCACCAGGAAGGTGAACTGTTCTCCGGCCGTGATGCCGAGGGCCTCGCGCACCTCTGGGGGCAGCACGAGGGTGCCGTCCTCGCGCATCTCGATCGTCTTCGCCGCCGTTATCGACGTAGCCATGAGGTGAGTTTATCACGCTCAGACGCGCTTCGCCGGCCGGAAGATGGTGGTATGGCGAATGCGGGCGACCTCCGTGCCGTCCTCCGCGAGGATGCTGCCATCGACCTCGGAGTAATGATGGCCCTTCCCATCGAAGGCGCGGACCATGTGCCCGGTAACCGTGAACAGCTGGCCGGCCGAGGCGCGAGCGAGATGCTGGATCCGCGAGCGGGTGTGGATCGCGGGCTTGTAGTCGTAGGAGTGGTGGATCATCGGCGTCATCCGGGCGGCCAGCCAACCGGGATGGGCGCGCGGCGAATCGCCGTGCCACCGCGGATGCTCGTCTCGCTGCAACCTCGATGCGTAGTCCGATGCCTCGGCGGCCGAATGGGGGACGGGCATCGGCCGGAGGTCCTGGCCGACGGGGGCCTCCGCGAGGGTGAGCCGGGGGAGCGAGCCGGGCCGGGGCTCGGCGACTCGGCGCTCCGGGATGACGAGTTCGGCCAGCCAATCGGCCTGGCCCAGGCCCGCGCTGCCCCAGAGGCAGCGCTCGTCCGCCGCTTTCGTCATCTCGAAGGCGGCGACACCGCCGTCCAGCGTCGCGGTCACGGTCATCTCATCGCCCGGGTAGACCGGCCGGCGGAAGTTGACCTCGACCCAGCCGGTATCGAGCCAGTCTTCGCCGAGGAGTTCGATGAACGTAGGCACGCACCAGCCGTAGACGGTGACGCCGCCGACAAGAGCCGCGCGAAAGCCATATTCGGCGGCGACGGCGGTCGAGTGGATCGGGTTCGAGATGTCCGGGCTGTCTTCGCCATCGAGGAAGGCGGTGATTGTGCGGGTGGCGGCGGGCATGGGCGGCTCCTGGCGGCCAGCGGGCCACGCGGGAACGATACCGCGGGCGGAGGCCGCCTGGTGCGGCGTAGCCGGCCCACGCGGTACGGTAGGCCGCGATGATCGACCTTCCCGTTGTCCTCTCCACCTCGACGGTCTACGAGGGACGCCTTTTCAACGTCGACCTTACCGAGCTGCGGATGCCGAACGGGGTGATCGCGCGGAGGGAAGGGATCACGCATCCGGGGGCCGTCTGCATGGTGCCTGTGACGAGTGGCGGCGGGATCCTCTTCGTCACCCAGTACCGCCACGCGGCGGGCCGCCGTCTGCTCGAGCTGCCGGCGGGCACGCTGGAGCGGGGAGAGGCGCCGGAGCCGGCGGCGATCCGCGAACTGCGGGAAGAGGTGGGAATGCGCCCCGGCCGTGTCGATGCGATCGGTGGTTTTTATGTCGCCCCCGGGTACACGAGCGAGTACATCCACCTCTTCGTCTGTTCCGAATTGACGCCCGGCGCGCTCGCTGGCGACGAAGACGAAGACATCGAAATCGAGGAACTGACGGTCGATCAGGCGGTGGCGGCGATCGCGGTGGGGACGATATGTGACGCCAAGTCGATCATCGGGGTGCTCCGTTGGCTGCAGGTTTCGGATCGCTAGGACGGCGCAGGTTTTATAGCTCGAATGGACGGGACCGCATTGCTGAGGGCAAGGGGCGGTCGTACTCTTTGGAGGTCGGCCGGCCGTGACTATCGCCACGAAAATGACTCGAGCCCGACACCGCCGTCATCGGAGGGAACATGCCAACGAGGTCCACACAGGGGCCTGTGGGTAGCGGCGTGCCGCCCGTGCGGCGGCACAGGCGGGCGCCGATCTGGCCGCTCGAATTCTACGCTTCGGCGATCGGCAAGAAGGCGGTTATGGCCGCCACGGGCATCGTGATCATGGGCTTTGTGCTCACCCACATGCTCGGCAACCTGAAGATCTTCCAGGGCCGTGAGGGCGACGGCACGCACCACCTTGATACGTACGGCGAGTACCTGCGGGAGATCCTCGTCCCTATCTTTCCCCACACGGGGTTCCTCTGGGTGCTTCGCGCCGGGCTGATCGTGGCCTTTGCGCTCCATATCCACGCCGCCGCCAGCCTGACGATCATCAACCGGCGGGCCCGGCCAGTTGGGTACAAGGGTGGGCGACGGTACATGGCGGGCAACTACCCGGCCCGCGCGATGCGGGTCACGGGCGTCCTCTTCGGCCTCTTCATCATCTTCCACCTCTTCGACCTCACCTGGGGGCCGGCGAACGGCGACTTCGAACGCGGGGCCGCCTACAACAACCTCACGGGGAGCCTGGAACGCTGGTGGGCGGCGCTGATCTACGTAGTGGCGATGCTGCTCCTGGCGCTCCATCTCTATCACGGGGCGTGGAGCTTCTTCCAATCGCTCGGCTGGAACAACCCACGGTTCAACGCATGGCGGAGGATGTTCGCGGTGGGCTTTACGGTCTTGGTGGTTGGCGGCAACCTCGCGATCCTCTCGGCGATCATGTTGGACCAGGTTTAGGGAGGGCATGGAATGATCGGAACTCTCGATTCCCACGTCCCGGCGGGCGACATCGCGGAGAAGTGGAATACGCACCGCTTCGATATGAAGCTGGTGGCGCCGCAGAACCGGCGAAAGTTCGATGTCATCGTCGTTGGTTCGGGGCTGGCCGGAGGGGCGGCGGCCGCGACGCTCGGCGAAATGGGCTACAACGTGAAGTGCTTCTGCTTCCAGGACAGCCCTCGCCGCGCCCATAGCATCGCCGCGCAGGGCGGCATCAACGCGGCCAAGAACTACAAGAACGACGGCGACAGCGTCTATCGCCTGTTCTACGACACGATCAAGGGCGGCGACTTTCGCTCGCGCGAAGCGAACGTCCACCGCCTGGCCGAGATCAGCGTACAGATCATCGATCAATGCGTAGCCCAGGGTGTGCCGTTCGCCCGTGAATACGGCGGGCTGCTCGACAACCGCTCCTTCGGTGGAGCGCAGGTCGCGAGGACCTTCTACGCTCGCGGCCAGACTGGCCAACAGCTGGAGCTTGGCGCCTACCAGGCGCTGATGCGCCAGGTAGAACTCGGGACCGTGGAGATGTTTTCGCGGCACGAAATGCTGGACCTGGTAACGCACGAGGACCGCGCCCGCGGGATCATCGTGCGGGACCTCGTGAGCGGCGCCATCGAACGGCACTCGGCTCACGCCGTCGTCCTGGCGACGGGCGGCTACAACAACATCTACTACCTTTCGACGGGGGCGAAGGGCTGCAACGCGACGGCCACGTTCCGCTCCTACCGCAAGGGCGCGCTGTTCGCGAACCCCTGCTTCACCCAGATCCACCCGACCTGCAACCCGGTCAGCGGCGAGTACCAGTCGAAGCTGACGCTGATGTCCGAATCACTCCGCAACGACGGCCGCGTTTGGGTGCCGAAAAACAAGGACGACCGCAGGATCGCCAACGAGATCCCCGAAGACGAGCGGGACTACTACCTGGAGCGCCGCTACCCATCATTCGGGAACCTGGTCCCGCGCGATGTCGCATCGCGGGCGGCGAAGATCGTGGTCGATGATGGGTACGGCGTCGGCGAACTGAAGAACGGCGTCTACCTGGACTTCGCGGACGCAACCCGCCGCCTCGGCCGGACCGTCGTCGAACAGCGCTACGGGAACCTCTTCGACATGTACGCGAACATCAGCGGCGAAGACCCGTACAAACAGCCGATGCGCATCTACCCGGCCGTTCACTACATCATGGCCGGCCTGTGGGTGGACTATAACCTAATGAGCAACCTGCCCGGGCTCTTCGTGTTGGGGGAGGCGAACTTTTCGGACCACGGCGCGAACCGTCTCGGCGCAAGCGCCCTGATGCAAGGCCTGGCGGACGGCTATTTCGTGCTCCCGGCGACGATCGCGAGCGACCTCGCCGGCCAGCTCAACGAGAAGCCGCTCTCCACCGGCCACGCCGCTTTCGTCGAGGCTGAGGCGGGCGTCCGGGACCAGATCCAGCGCCTCCTTTCGATCAAGGGGAGCCACAGCGTGGACTGGTTCCACCGGCGCCTCGGGCAGATCCTCTGGGACTATTGCGGCATGGAACGCACCGCTGAGGGCCTGGCGAAGGCCCGAGGGATGATCCAGGAGCTGCGTACCCAGTTCTGGGAGGACGTGAAGGTGCTGGGCTCGGGCGACGACTTGAACCAGAGCCTGGAACGCGCGGGCCGCGTCGCCGACCTGCTCGACCTCGGCGACCTGATGTGCCAGGACGCCTACGCCAGGAACGAATCCTGCGGCGGCCACTTCCGTGCCGAGTACCAGACGGCGGAGGGCGAAGCGCTCCGCGACGATGAGAACTTCGCCTACGTGGCGGCCTGGGAGTTCCAGGCGAACCAGGACGCCACCCTTCACAAGGAAGCGCTCGACTTCGAATACGTCCACCTCGCCCAGCGGAGCTACAAGTAATGCACCTCACATTGCGCGTCTGGCGCCAGGCTGGCCCTTCCGCTCGCGGCCGGTTCGAGACATACCAGGTCCCGAACGCAAGCGAGGATATGTCGTTCCTCGAACTCCTCGACGTTCTGAACGAGCAACTGCTCGACCGGAACATCGAGCCGGTGGCGTTCGACCACGACTGCCGGGAAGGGATCTGCGGCTCCTGCGGGGTCATGATCAACGGGAAGGCGCACGGCCCCAAGGCGCTGACCACCACCTGCCAGCTCCACCTCCGTAGCTTCCGGGATGGCGACACGATCACGGTCGAGCCGTGGCGCGCCGCCTCGTTCCCGATCGTGAAGGACCTGATCGTCGATCGCAGCCCGCTGGATCGGATCATCCAGGCGGGCGGCTGGATTTCGGCGCCGACCGGCGCCGCCCAGGACGCGAACCTGATCGCCATCCCGAAGGCGACCGCCGACCTCGCGTTCGACGCGGCCGCCTGCATCGGCTGCGGCGCGTGCGTGGCGGCCTGCCCGAATGGCGCGGCCCAGCTTTTCACCTCGGCCAAGGTGGCGCACCTGAACCAGCTTCCCCAGGGCCAGCCCGAACGCTGGAGCCGCGTGAACGCCATGGCCGGGCGGATGGAGGAGTTCTTCGGCAGCTGCACCATGTACCAGGAATGCGAACTCGCCTGTCCGAAAGGGATCAGCACGGACTTTATCGCTCTGATGAACCGGGACTACCTGAAGGCCCAGTTCAAGGACCGGCGGCGACTTCTCCGGGCGGCCGACGTGGCCAGCGACGAAGGCTGAGGCGCGGCCGCACCGGCGCCACCGCCCCCTGAAGGCCGCGTTTCCTCGTGGCCGGGTCGGCGGTGGAGAAGGCATGAGCGCCAGAATTGAGCCTGACGGGCGGCTTGATGGTCAACCGTGATGGGAGCAGGCTTGAAGTCGGTGCAGGATGTAGTTTATATTCCGATCGCGTCGCAGTATTGGCGCTCAGGAGGGAACCCATTTGAGTACAGAAAACTACTGGACAAAGCTGCGCAGCCGCAGCACCAACCGTCGGCGCTTCATCGCTGGCGCAGGGATCGCGGCGGCGGGCTCGGCCGCTATCCTCGCGGGCTGTGGTGACGACGACGACGACACGACTCCAGCGGCATCGACGACGACTTCGGGCGGCGCGACCACGGCGGCCACGACCGCGGCAGCCACCGACAAGCCGGTTCGCGGCGGCACGCTCCGCAACTTCAAGCTCACGGTCGATCCCGGCGTGGACCCGGCGGTCTACCACCTGAACAACTACGAGCCGGTGAACCTGACCTACACACAGGTGATGACCTACCAGGTCTCGAAGAACAAGTTCGCCATGGACGGCATGGTGAAGTTCGAGCAGGTAGACCCACTGACGATCAACTGGACCGTCCGCGACGGCATGAAGTTCCACAACGGCGACCCCGTAACGGCCGAGGACTGGGCCTATAACATGACCCGCATCCCGACGATCACGAAGGATCGCCGCGGCCACACGGGCACGCCGCTCTTCAACTACATCGAAAGCGTGAAGGCGGTCGACGCCAAGACGGCCCAGATGAAGCTGACGCGCCCGAACCCTTCAACACCGATCCACATGGCGCGGCAGTACTTCGCGTTCGTGAACAAGAAGCTCATCGAGACGCTGCCGAACAAGGACGCGCAGGACGGCCAGAAGGGCGTCGGCAGCGGCCCCTACCTTCTGGAGAAGCGAGACGCGACGGGAACGCGGCTCGTTCGCAACCCCGACTACTACAAGCACGACCCGGCCTATGACGGCTTCGTCGTCGATGGCCCGTACATCGACAACATCGAGACCAAGGTCATCGCTGACCGCGCCGCCCAGAAGGCCGCGTTCCTCGCGGGCGACCTCGACGTCCTCGGCGGCATCGACGCCCTCGAGGCGGACGAGTTCAAGAACAAGAAGGAGCTGGCGGTCAAGGAAGTGGCGAACGGGTCGATCAGCATCCTCGCGTTCGACCACAAGAAGCTCTTCGACGCCCGTGCCCGCCAGGCGATCCGGATGGCGATCAACTACGAAGCCTTTATCGCCAGCATCTTCGCCGGCAAGGGCACGTACATGGCGCCCGTGAACACGATCCTTCCCGCCTTCCAGGGGATGGATCAGAAGACCATCCAGTCCTACTACAAGTACGACCCGAAGGAAGCGAAGGCGCTCTGGGAAGCGGCCGGCAAGCCGGTTGCCAAGCTTCGCATCCTCACGGGAAGCGTCGGCCAGGCCGGCGTTTCGATCGCCGACTTCGCCGCCCAAAGCCTCAAGCAGGCGCTCGGCGTCGATGTCGAAGTTCAGACGGTGGACCCGCAGACGTGGGCCCAGCGCGCCAACAACGTTCCCGACAAGGACTGGGAGCTGCTCCAATCCGGTACTGGCGTCAGCGGCGGTACCTCGGGCGTACCCGAGGACTCGCACCTCATCTGGTTCGACGCCCGCGGCTATATGCCTCTCGCCTTCAACGGTGAAGCGACGGAAGGTTACCTGGGCAAGACCCGCGACGACCTGAACAAGGACCTCAAGGCCGACATCCAGATCGGTCTCGACCTGATGAAGAAGCAGGAGACGGAGCTGGACGTTCCCAAGCGGAAGCAGATTCTCCTGGACCTGCAGAAGCACCTGTTCGACAAGGCCCTGACCGGGGCGCTCCTGCCGAACGCGGCGAGCTCGCTCTACGCCTACCACTCTCGTCTCCAGGATTTCCCCCTGGCGGACGTTTCCAACTACTACCATCTGCGGCGCGCGAGCATGTGGATAAAGCAGGGCTAACGCCCCGCCACCTCCCAGCAAGAACGCGAAAGGGCCCCGGCATTTGCCGGGGCCCTTTTTCGTGCGCACGACGACGCGCGGACGTTCTTGAGTAGCCGGAGCGGCTTTCCCTCACCCCCGACCCCTCTCCCGGTGCGCCGGGCGAGGGGAGGCGTGGGCGCCGACTTCACCAGCGCCGGCAGATGCGTGTTAGCTACCGAAGGCCTTGCGGAGGTGGGCCGCCGCTTCATCGATGTTCTGGCGCCCACCGGGGACGACGCCGAAGAAGAGGAAGCTGTCGTGAATGAGCCCGTCGTACTGGTGGTAGGTGACGGGCACGCCGGCGGCCTCCAGCTTCTTCGCGTAGGCCGCTCCTTCGTCGCGGAGGGGGTCGAATTCGCCCGTCTGGACGAGGGCGGGGGGTAGACCGGCGAGGTCGCCGAGGAGGGGCGAGGCTTTCGGCTCCTTGCCCTGCTCGGGCCGCTCCAGGTAGTGGTCCCAGAACCAGACCATGCTCTCGCGGGTGAGCATGTAGCCATCGGCGTTCTCCGTGTACGAGGGCGTCGAGTAGTCGAGGTGCGTCACCGGGCAGTGCAGCACCTGGTAGACGAGCGCCGGACCGCCCTGGTCCCGCGCCATCTGGGCGACGACGGCGGCGAGGTTGCCACCGGCGCTATCGCCGGCAACGGCGATGCGCGCGGGGTCCATACCGAAGGTAGCGGCGTTCGCCGCCACCCAGGCG
>JANMTH010000746.1:0-3236 GCA_031390305.1 Thermoflexaceae bacterium | reverse complement strand
GCCCCGCGCCTGGGCCCACTCCCTCGACGCCACGGAGTTGAAGAACCCGCGGAGCAAACTGACCGGCGCGACGCCGATCGTCCGGCAGTCGGAGCACTTCTTCTTGCAATTGACGAAGCTCCAGGAACCCCTCCATGAATGGGTGAGTAAGCAGGCGCACTGGAGGAAGAACGTCCTCAACTTTACGCTGGGCTGGCTGACAGAAGGGCTGAAGGATCGTGCCATCACGCGCGACATCTCGTGGGGCGTCCCCATCCCGATCGAGGGCTACGACGCCAAGCGAATCTACGTCTGGTTCGACGCCGTGATCGGCTACCTTTCGGCGACGAGGGAGTGGGCCCAGGCGCGGGGCGAACCAGAAGCGTGGCGGCCGTTTTGGGAAGATCCCGCGACCAAGGCGTACTACTTCATCGGCAAAGACAACATCCCCTTCCACACGATCATCTGGCCGGCGATGTTGATGGGCTACCGGGGCCTGAACCTGCCGTATGACGTGCCCGCGAACCAGTACGTGAACTTCACGGCCGGGCAGAAGCAGAGTAAGTCGACGGGAACGGGGACATGGGTCTTGAATCTGCTCGACACGTACGCGCCGGACACGGTCCGCTTCTATCTGACGTCGATAATGCCCGAATCGAACGACTCCGTGTTCAACGAAGAGGAGATGATCCGGGCGAACAACGATGTCCTGATCGCGACCTGGGGGAACCTCGCGAACCGGGTGATCTCGATGATCCACCGGAACTTCGATGGCGTCGTGCCCGATGTGCGTACGTTCGCTCCGGAAAGCGACGCGCTCCTGGCCGAGACTCGCGCCGCGTTCGCCACGATCGGTGCGGAGTACCACGCCTGCCATTTCCGGAACGCGCTGAACGAGTGCCTGAAGCTGGCACAGCTGGGCAACCGCTACCTCGACGAGCGGGCCCCGTGGAAAGCGGTGAAGACGGACACGGCGCACGCGGCGGAGACGCTCGTGACGGCGCTCCAGGTGATCAACGCCCTGAAGCTGCTCTTGAACCCGATCCTGCCGTTTTCTACGGCGAAGCTCCATGAGAGCCTCGGTCTTGGGAGCGAGATCACCGCTGGCGGCTGGGCCTACCAGCCAGTAGCGGCGGGAACGCGGCTCGGTGGCCCGGCGCCGATGTACGTCAAGATCGATCTCCTGGCAGGCGAAACGGCGCAATGAGGGTGATCGACACGCATTGCCATCTGCAAGACGCCGCCTTCGAGGGCGAATTCGAAGCGGTCGTGGAGCGCGCACGCGCCAACGGCGTGGCCGCGATGCTCCTCTGCGGTTACGACGCGCCGTCAAACGAGGCGGCGCTGCGGATGGCCAGGGGCCACGAGGAGATCTTTCCGGCGATCGGGATTCACCCGCACGACGCGAAGGACGCGACGCCAGCACTCCTCGCGGATATCGAGACGGAGGCGCGGCGCGGGAGTGTTGCCGCCATCGGCGAGATTGGGCTCGACTTCTTCCGCGATCATTCGCCACATGATGTCCAGCGGAAGGTGCTGGACGAGCTCCTCGGGATCGCCGTGCGGACGGCGCTGCCCGTCTCCGTGCATACGCGCGGGGCCGAAGACGCGATCTACGAACAGCTCGCCGCGTACAGCGCGGCATCGCCCCTGCCGTCCGCCAACCGCCTGGTGGGCGTGATGCACTGCTTCGGCGGGACGCTGGAGCAGGCGCGGCGTTACACGGAGATCGGCTTCGCGATCTCGTTCGCCTGCGCGATCACGTATCCCCGGAACGAAGAAGCGCGAAGGATGGCGGCCGGGCTCCCGGCCGGGAGCTTCGTGGTCGAGACAGATGCTCCCTATCTCCCGCCCGAGGGCCTCCGCGGCAAGCGGAACGAGCCGGCGAACGTGGTCAGCGCGCTCGAAGCTGTGGCGGCGGCGCGGGGCATCAGCCCCGAGCGCGCGGCGGCGGAGACGACGGAGACGGCGAGCCGTCTCCTGGGCCTCGCTCTGCCCGTGGAGGCCGGCGCATGGTGACGCAGGCCCAGATCGCGAGCCTCTACGGTCCGGTCGCGGAGGACATGGTCCTCGTCGAGGATCTGCTGGAGTCGATCAAGCAGGTGGAACTACCGCCCCTGCGACGGATGCTTGACCACGCCCTGGAGGCACGCGGCAAGCGGATGCGCCCAGGGCTTGTACTCCTCGCCGGCACCTTCGGCGACTACGACCTGAACCGCCTGGTGCCGCTGGGCACGGCGATCGAACTCCTGCACACGGCCAGCCTCGTCCACGACGACGTTGTCGATGGCGCGACCAGCCGCCGGGGCCGGCCAACGGCGAACGCCGCCTTCGATAACGCGCTCACCGTCCTCCTGGGCGACTACATGTTCGCCAACGCCGCCGAAATGGTGACCCGGACGGGCAGCCTGGCGGTCACGCGGCTGTTCGCCCTGGCCCTGATGAAGATGACGAGCGGCGAACTCGACCAGGACGCCGCCGCCTTCGATGTCGGCAAGGACATCCAGAACTACCTCTGGCGGATCGGCGGGAAAACGGCCTCGCTGTTCGCGAACGCGACCGAAGGCGGCGGAATGCTCGCCGGGTGCAGCGAGGCGGATACGGAAGCGCTTCGCGTCTACGGCTACAGCCTCGGTATGGCGTTCCAGATTGTGGACGACATTTTGGACTACACGGGCGACGAAGCGAGCATGGGCAAGCCCGTTGGGAGCGACCTGCTCGAAGGCACGGTCACGTTGCCCGGGCTCCTGCTGATCGAAGGTTCGCCCAAGAACAACCCGATCAAGCGGTTCTTCGTCGCCAAGCGGGACCGCGAGGCGCGGCTCCAGGACGCAATCCAGGCGGTCCGCGAAACCGGCGTCCTCGAGAGATCGATGGAGATGGCCCGAGACTATATTCGCCGCGCGAACGAGGCCGTTGGCGCCCTGCCGGCCACCGGGGCGCGGCAAACGATGGTCGAGCTGGGCGAGTACGTGCTCACCCGCACCAGCTAGGTGTTGATCTTCTGAGGGTTGTTGGCAGGGAGGCGGGAAGCTGGAGGGCGGTTGCCGATGGCGGTGTGTGTCCGATGCTGGTTGTAATCGTGGAGGAAGGGAGCGAGAGCGGCAAGGCGGGCGGCTTCTGAGGCGTAGGGGCGTCGGTAGGCCCATTCGCGCTGGAGGGTCTTGTTGAAGGCTTCGGCCTTGCCGTTGGTCTGAGGACGATAGGGGCGTGTTCGCTTGAGCGTGATCCCGTGCCTACCGGCGGCTTCGGCAAAG
>JANMTH010000741.1:0-1623 GCA_031390305.1 Thermoflexaceae bacterium | reverse complement strand
GTCGAGACCCCAAGGACGGAGCGTTCGAGCGCGCCAGCGGCGGGCAGGGAGACGCGGGGAAGGATGGCCGGGTCGGCGGAGATTGCGGGCAAGGGAGACCTCCTGGTCAGTGCGCTATCGTTGCCAGAGCAACTATATCAGCTCCGTCACGGTTTTTCGAACCGGGCCATCACATGCCGCGGAGGAGGCGGATACGCTCCTCGATCGGCGGGTGCGTCGAGAACATGGCGTTGAGGGCCGAGCGGTGTTCCCGCAGCGGGTTGGAGATATAGAGGTGGGCGGTCGCTTTGTTCGCCGCTTCGAGCGGCTCGGGATCGGCGGAGATCTTCTCGAGGGCGCGAGCGAGAGCCTCCGGGTTGCGGGAGAGCAGGGCGCCACTGGCATCGGCCAGGTACTCGCGCTGGCGGCTGACGGCGAAGCGGATGGTCTGAGCGATGATCGGCGCGAGGATGGCGGCGGCGATCGCGAGGATGAGGAGGATGAGGCCAGCGTTGCCCTTCCCCTTTCCGCGATTCGATGGACGGCTGCCAGCGCCGAAGGCCGTGAAGCGCAGGGAGATATCGGAGACGAGGGCGATGACGCCGACGAGCACGGTAACGATCGTCATGACCTTGATGTCCTGGTTGCCGATGTGGGAGAGTTCGTGGGCGAGGACGCCTTCGAGTTCGGCCGGTTCGAGCTTGTCGAGGAGGCCGCGCGTGACCACCACGTGGGCCTTCTTCGGGCTGATGCCGGTGGCGAAGGCGTTGGGCGCGCTATCCTCCAGCACCCAGGTCCGTGGCATGGGCAGGCCGGCGCCGATACAGAGGTTCTCCACCCGGCGGACGAACTCCCACTCCTCGTCCTTCGCAACCTCGTGGGCCCCAGAGATAGAGAGCACGACACTCGTCGAGGCGAAGTAACTGAAGATGGCGTAGGCGATGAGGACAACGCCGACGACGCCAAGGGCACCGACCGGAAGCCCGAAGCCGAGGACGATCAGGGTCGCGAGGCCGCCAGCAACGACGAAGAAGAGGAAGAAGAGCAGCCAGGTCGTTCGCCGGTTGGCGGCGATACGGTCGTAGATAAGGATGGAGCCAGGCACCGCGGGCGTCGTCAGGGGAGGTACCTTTCTCAGCGGCCGGGCGAGCCCGGCCGTTCGGCCGTTCGGGGGAGACGCACGGTCAACCGGTGGCCGTGGGCGTGCCCGCGCCGAAACTGACCTTCACGTCTTCGCGGGCGGCGTCTTCGGCCTCGTAGAACTCCGAGGCCTGGAAGTTGAACATGCGGGCGATGATCATGCTCGGAAAGACGGCCGTCTTCTCGTTGTAGTTGCCGACGTTCGAATTGTAGAACTGGCGGGCGTAGGCGATCTTGTCCTCGGTATCGGTCAGTTCGCGCTGGAGTTCGAGGAAGTTCTGGTTCGCCTTCAGGTCGGGATACGCTTCGGCGACGGCGAAGAGCGAGCGCAACGTGCTCGTGAGCATGTTATCGGCCTGGGCCGCGGCCGCCACGTTGCCCGATTGACGCGCGGTATCGAGCTGAGCGCGGGCGCGGGTGACGTTTTCGAGCACCTCTTTCTCGTGGGAGGCGTAGCCCTGGACGGTCTCTACGAGGTTCGGAATCAGGCTGGAACGACGCTTG
>JANMTH010000724.1:0-1589 GCA_031390305.1 Thermoflexaceae bacterium | reverse complement strand
CGATCGTCGAACAGCTCGAACTCCTCGGAGACGGTGGCCGAAGCGACCTCGCGGCCTCGCTCGAAGCGGTGCTCTTCGAGACTTCGGCGCTCATCCACTTGGCCGGAGCGGCGCTTGTCGTCATCGAAGACGAAGAGGACGGCCTCGCGGCGCTCGCCCGCCAATCGGAATACGAACAGCGGGCGCGTGAAGAGCAAGAGCAGCGGGGCCACATACCGGCGGGGTTGCCCGCCCTGCGCCTGAACGGCCAGGCCGTGCGCGATGCCCTGGCCGCTCACGCCCTCGTCCACCTGGAGCGGTTCGGGATGGAAGAGCTGGGCGCGCGGCGGCTGCCGATGACGGCCGCGCCGAGCTTCGCTGGAAAGCTCAAGCCGTTCGCGCAGCAGTGCGGGGCGTGGGCGGCGGCCGGCAAACGGGTGGTCGTCGCTTCCCAACAGGCCCTCCGCCTGGTCGAAATCATGGACGAAGAGGGCGTCCACGCCAACCTTCATCGCGCCCTCCCTTCGGACCCGGCGCCCGGTTCGCTCTCGCTCGTACCGCTCGCCCTGAGTGGCGGCTTCGTCCTGGATGACGACCTCTACCTCGTCTCCGACGCCGAGATTTTCGGCTTCCGGAAGCGGCGGCGGCCCACGCGTTCACGCAAAAGCGTCCGCGACGACCTCGTCTCCACGCTGGAGGTGGGCGACTATCTCGTTCATGCGGACCACGGGATCGCGCGTTACGGCGGCCTGGTGCGCCGCACCGTTGAGGGCGTCGAACGCGAGTACCTTGAGCTGCAGTATGCGGAGGGCGACCGGCTCTACGCACCAGCGGACCAGCTCGACCTCGTCACGCGCTACGTCGGACCGGCCGACCATCCCCCGTCGCTCACGCGCCTGGGGTCGCAGGATTGGTCGCGCGCCAAGCGGCGGGTGAAGCAGGCCGTCATCGAGCTGGCGCACGAGCTGCTCCAGCTCTACGCCCGCCGCGAAGTGGCGCCCGGCCACGCGTTCCCGCCGGATGGCGCGTGGCAGATGGAGATGGAAGCAGCCTTCCCCTACGTGGAGACGCGGGAACAGGTGGAAGCGATCACGGACGTGAAGGCCGACATGGAACGGGCACGGCCGATGGACCGCCTTATCTGCGGCGACGTGGGTTACGGCAAGACCGAGGTCGCGATCCGGGCGGCGTTCAAGGCTGTGGCCGATGGCAAGCAGGTGGCCGTGCTCGTACCGACGACGGTGCTGGCCGAACAGCACGGAAGCACCTTCCGCGAACGGATGGCGGGCTTTCCCGTGCGGATCGAGGTGCTTTCGCGCTTCCGTAGCGATGCGGAGCAACGAGCGATCGTCGGATCAGTCACGCGCGGGGAGGCCGACATCGTGATCGGCACGCACCGGCTCTTGCAGCGAGACGTCGTGTTCAAAGACCTGGGGCTCGTGATCATTGATGAAGAACAACGCTTCGGCGTGAGCCACAAGGAGCGGCTGAAGCAGATGCGGGCGGAGGTCGATACGCTCACGCTTTCGGCGACGCCGATCCCGCGGACGCTGCAGATGTCGCTCCATGGGATCCGCGACATGAGCACGATCATGACGCCTCCCGAGGAG
>JANMTH010000672.1:0-1978 GCA_031390305.1 Thermoflexaceae bacterium | reverse complement strand
TGCCCACCACCGCTCCGACCTCCGGGCCCACCAATGGCGCCACCGCCACCCCCGCGGCTTCACCTGCCGGGACGGCGGCCGCCCTTCGTGGCGTCGAAATCAGACCGATTGAGGTCGCCAGGCCGTCCCTGCTCGAGCGGGCCATCGTCGTCTACTACGAAGCGGGCTCGTTTCAGTCGCACGGCTTTCCGAACACCCTCTACCGCACGTACACGACAGTGGCGGGCGCCGAAAGGACAGTCGATCTCTTTCTGAAGTTCCGAACGCTTGGCGCTATCGGCGTCTACACCTGGGTGGCCGATCCGGCCATGGATGAACTCGTCATCGCCGTCTGCGACACCGGAAGTTGCGGTACCGGCGTGCGCATCCCGCAGCCGGGCGAAACGGAGCGCGTCTCCTGCTACAACTGCCGGGCTCAGCCCTCTGGCGCTTCCGACGGCCGCGTCTACCGTTCGCTGGACGGTGGGATCACCTGGAACGAATCCGGGCGCCTCCCGTCGGGCAGCACCTTCGTGGGTTGGCGCAACGGCGCTCCCCTTGTTCGCGTACCCGGATTCCACGCCAACGGCCGCACGGAGATCGCCTACGAATCCTGGCCGAATGGCCAGCCGCAGTCCCCGCCGCTCCCCGGCCTGGACGCCCGCAGCTTCGATCGTGGCACGCTCCTGTGGCTGGACTCTCCCGATTCGGGCCGGCTTTACAACGATGCCGGAGACCTGATCTTCGTGCCCCAGGATGGCCTTGAAGGCCATCAGTACTACGCCGGCAACCTCCACGGTTCGGCGCTCACCCTGTGGTCCGCGGCCGGAAGCGGCCAATCGCTCCTTTTCCAACTCGATCCCCAAGGCGCCATCGCCCGCGCGTGGAGCTTCGGCCCGAACACCGTGGCCGGGATTCCCGGCGTTTTCGCGGGGAAGCTGCTCGCCACCCTGAATACTCCCGCATCCGGGTACCAGGTGGTATCCGTCGATATGGCCCGCAGCCTCGTGACCCCTCTGCCCGCCTTCGGCGAAGCGGTTCGCGCGGGCGGCGTTGGCAACGGCCCGCGGGTCGTGCGTGCTCGGGCGGGCGACTTCGCCGAAATCACCGGAACCGGATCCTGCCTCAACCTCCGGCAGCGCCCTGACACAGACGGTCCGGTCCTCGCCTGCTACGCCGATGGCGTCCTGCTTGAAGTCGTCGGCAAGGATGGCGTGCCCGCGGGGTGGCTGCCCGTCATCGCGCCAGGCGGCATGCACGCATGGGCGAACGCCACGTACCTCTCGCGGTAGGCCGTCCTTCTTGACCCTTGGCCACCTGGCGTCGCTTTGCGATGAATCGGCCCCGCGCCGCGTCTTCCCGCCACCCATACGCCCCTCCGCTTCCGCTAGACTGGATGCGAACCCGCGAGTCCGGGGAGGCTACGATGCCCGTAAGCGAAGCAACCTACCAGCGAGTCGCGCTCGAAGACCCGGAGAGCAAGTGGGAGCTGCATTGCGGTCAGTTGCGGAGGAAGCCGTCGATGACCATGCCCCACAACACCCTTCAGGATGAACTGGTCCTTCGTCCTCAAACTCGCGCTTCCTCGTGATCGCTTCGAAGTCCGTTCGGCGGCGCGAGCGCGCCGCAACGAACAGCACTCGTACGTGCCGGACGCGATGGTCATCCCAATCGAGGCGTGGCGCCGCTACAGGCGAAGCCCCGACCTCGAAAGCTATTCCGAGCCCCTGCCCCTCGTCGTCGAGATCTGGTCCCGTTCAACCGGCGAATACGATATCGACGAGAAGCTCCCGGAGTATCAGCGCCGCGGCGACCTCGAGATCTGGCGCATCCACCCCTACGAGCGCTCTCTGACCGCCTGGCGCCGAGCGCCCGATGGTACGTACGCCGAGCGGCGTTGGACGGCGGGCACGGTCGAACTGCACGCCATCCCCGGCGTCAGCATCGACCTCGACGCGCTGTTCGCCGCCCTCGACCGCTAGCCGCGAGAGATCAGGTC
>JANMTH010000667.1:0-2525 GCA_031390305.1 Thermoflexaceae bacterium | reverse complement strand
GGGAGATGCTGATCACGTGGGAGACGGGGCGAAGGTAGCAGGCCCTCACCCCTGCCCCTCTCCCACGGCGGTGGGCGAGGGGTTCTTTCCAAGTCCGGAGAACTTCCAACAGGCAACGTTGTTGGAGCGTTGGCCGTTCAGTCGAGGAGGGCGAGGAGCCGTTCCCGGCCGAGCATCTCAGAGGCGCAGCGGAGGGGGACGGCCGATTCGTCCCAGAGCCAGGCGAGCCGCACCCAGAAGCCAGGAAGGAGGGCGGAGGTGAAGACGCCATCGGGCGTCGGCGCCGCGACAAAGTGACCGGTCAGGCCGTCGCGAACGTGGAAGGCGGCGACGCGGCTACCGGGGCGGGAGTCGATGGTCCAGTACTCTCGGACGCCGGCGGCTTCGTACTCGGCGAACTTCTCCCGAAGGTCGCGCTTCGGGTCGTCTTCGGAGATGACCTCGACGACGAGGTCGGCCGGGCCTTCCATGAACTTCGGGCCCATGCGGCCGAGGTGTTCGGTCAGGACGAGAATGATATCTGGTTCGCGGCCACGGCCGCCGGGACGGCCGGCGGCGCGCATGGCGTAGGGCGCGGTGCGATATTGACCGGCGTTGGTAACGCGGACGTACACCTCGATGAGGTGGACGATGAACTGGATGATGCGCTGGTGTTCGGAACTCGTGCTCACGTAGAGATGCGCCTCCCCATCGATCCAATCGACGAGGCCGCCTTCATGATTCCAGGCGATGTACTCGTCCCAGGACATGGGGATCACGGCCGGACGTTCGATGAGGTGCGGCTGCGTGCGCCAATCGATGACCGCGGGCGTCGTCATCCTGCCAGTATACGGTGTAGCGATGGCCGATTCAGGCGACGAGTTCGACGGTGTCGATGACTTCCGGTGCGGCCTTGAGCGTCTTGTGGACGGGGCAGCGGGAGGCGACCGAAAGCAACTCGTCGCGCTGGGCTTCCGTCAGGGGCCCGCGGAGGACGATGCGGCGGCGAAGGACTTCGATGCGGCCCTCGGTCTTTTCTTCGCACTCCGCGCAATCGGCAGCGTGGATACGTTCGTGTTCGACTTCGACGGCGACTTCGTGGAGGGGGATGCCCTTGCGCCGGGCGTAGATCTGGAGGGTCATGGCGGTGCAGGCGCCGAGAGCGGCGGCGAGCAGTTCGTACGGGGAAGGGCCGAGATCGTTGCCGCCATCGGTGAGTGGCTCATCGGCCACCCAGCCGTGGGCGCCGCTGGTGACGAGCTGGGTGTGGGTGTAGTCGGCGAGGGACTGGACAATAACGGTGGTCAAGGGCGGGCCTCCGGTGTGTGAAGTTCGGCTGCCAGCATGCGATATGTTCGGGGGCGCGGCCATTATGTGGCGCGCCGTGTTGTTTCCCTATTCACTCATTGGCATGCGCGCGTTATCATTTCGCTCGATCGGCGCGCGGGCAGGCTTACCCCGCCATCTGGCAGTGCGAGAAACCTCGACTCTGGCACTGCACTGCCCGCGCGCCGACGCCCAACTTCGGAACTTCCCTTAGGGGAATGCTCGCCCGCAACTAGGGGAGGCCGCCGGAGAATTTGCGGTGGGTTTACCCACATCGGGCGGTAGGTATCCAATGCCACCCTAGCATTCAGCCCGTGGCGGGGCTTGAGGTGCTCGGATGGCACGCAGCTCCCTGGTGGTACGGTTCGCGAGCGCGGCGGTCCTGGCGGCGGCGCTCGTCTTTGGCGCACAGGCTGCGCCTGGCCCGGATGGCGCTCTGGCGGAGGGCCCATGCGCGGGTGCCTCAACACCCTTCGACGACGAGGAACGCGCCTTCCTGGTGGCGCTCAACGAGTACCGCGAGGGGCGCGGCCTCGGCAGGCTGCTGCCGGCGGTTACGCTCCGGCGTTCGGCGCAGTGGCACGCTGACGATATGGCCCAGCGGAACTACTTCGCGCACAACGACAGCCAGGGACGGGAGCCTTCGCGAAGGGCGATGGATTGCGGCTACCCTTCGTACATCGCCCAGAACATCGCCGCCGGGACGCACCGGGATACCGGCGTCTCGGCCCTGGAGCTCTTCCTCTCCTCGCCACCGCACGTCGCGACGCTGAGTGACCCAAAGGCGCGCTACGTGGGGATCGCCCGTGCGTTCTCCGCCACTTCGAAATACAGCTGGTACTGGGTGACGGACTTCGGCGCTGTCGAGGACCCGGCGGGAGTGATGGCGACGCCAGCGGCGCCGCGAGCCGGGGCCTCGGCGGATTCGGCGGTCGCGCCGCTGCGATTCACAAGCGGCTGGAACCTGGTGACCTGGACGGAGGCCGAGACGCCGGTGGGCGAGGTCTTCTCCGGGCTCGGCGTGGCGGCGGTGTACGCCTACGACACGGCGAGCGGAACGTGGCGGCAGGCCTCGCGGGGTGCGCCGAACTACGTGAACACGCTGGCGGCCGTGACGCCGGGGACGGTCTACTGGTTCGTGGCGGACTGAGGCCGCCGTTCGGCTAATCCATCCTCAGAGGCGCACGCCTCCTACTGCTGCTGGGCGACCTGCATGGTGC
>JANMTH010000619.1:0-2499 GCA_031390305.1 Thermoflexaceae bacterium | reverse complement strand
CGCTTGAGGCGCTCGACGGTCACCTCGAGGTGGGCGTCGCCGAGCCCGGCGAGGATGACTTCGCCGCTGGCGGGGTCGCGGCTCAGCCGCAGGCCCGGATCCTCCTCCACGAGCCGCTGGAGGCTGGGGCCGAGCTTATCGACGCCCGCTTTGGAGAGAGGATGGACGGCCATACTGTGGACCGGGGCCGGGAAGACGATCTCGGGGAGGGTGTAGGGCTTCTCCTTCGTCGCCAGCGTATCGCCCGTGGTGGTGCTCACAAGCTTGGCGACGACGCCGATATCGCCGGCCTGGAGCTGGGTCACCGGCTCTTGGTCCTTGCCGCGCTGGGTGTACAGGGTCCCCAGCCGTTCGTCGGCCTGCTTGCCCACGTTCCAGACGTGCGAATCGGCGCTGACGGTGCCGTTCATCACGCGGATGTACGTCAGTTTGCCGACGTATGGGTCGGCCGCGCTCTTGAAGACGAGGACGGCCACAGGGCCGGCGGGATCGGCCGTCAGGTCTTCGTGGCCGTTGTGCTCCCAGCCACGGTCCGACGGCGCGGGCCCGCTGAAGGCGATGTTGTGGAGCAGCTGGCGCACGCCGATCAGGCGGGAGGCGGAGGCGCAGGCGACGGGGATGATCAGGCCGTGGTCGAGTGCGTCGTGGAGCACGCCGCGCAACTCGTCCTCGCTCAGCGTTTCATCCGCGAAGTACTTGGCCATCAGGCCTTCGTCGGTCTCGACGATCGCCTCGATGAGGGCGGCACGGAGCGTCTCCGCCTCTTCGCGGAGGTCCGCCGGGACGTCGGCTTCCTCTCCTTTTTCGCCGACATACGCCTTCATGTGGAGGAGGTCGATGACGCCGTTGAAGCTATCGTGTGAGCCGATCGGGAGCTGGAGAGGCGCCACACGGCTGCCCCAGCGCGCCTGGCAAGCGGCCAGAACGGCCGCGAAGTTCGCGTTCTCGCGGTCCATCCGGTTGACCACGATCATTCGCGGCAGCTTCCAGCGTTCGGCGATGTTCCAGGCCCGGTCCGTGCCCACTTCCGGCCCGGAGACAGCATCGACGACGAGCAGGGCGAGGTCCGCCGCCGAGGCGCCGCAGATCACCTCGGAGACGAAGTCGGCGTAGCCCGGCGTATCGATGAGGTTGATCTTGCGCTCTTCCCACTCCAGGGGAAGGAGGGCCATGTTCAGGCTGAACCTCCGCCTGTGCTCGTCTTCGTCGTAGTCCGAAACCGTGTTGCCGTCCTGGATGGAGCCCATCCGGCTGGTGGTGCCGCTCACGAAGAGGGCGGCTTCGGCGAGCGTCGTTTTGCCCACGCTGCCATGACCCATGAGGACAACGTTGCGGATATCGGCGGTGTTGAAGACTTTCAAAGCGGGACCCCCTCCATCGGACCGAACTGGATAGCTGAGATAGGTTCGGTCGATTCTACGGGCCAGCGGGGAGCCGTCTCAAGGACGTTCGCGCAGTTGTCATGGCAGGGCGAGTTGGGCGTCAACCGCTGACGCGTCCGGCAGCGACCCTGCGTTCGCGCGACGGCTCCCCGGCGCGTACACTCGACCAACTTTCGCACGGATGTTCGCCGGTGGTTCGCCGCACCTACGTTGCCCTCGATATCGAAACCACTGGCCTCGACCTGGAGCAGGATCGCATCACCGAAGTCGGCGCCGTCCGCTTCGACGACGATGGCCGCGAGATCGAAACGTTCCAGACGCTGGTGAACCCCGGGAGGCAGATCCCCCGCTTCATCGAACAACTGACCGGCGTGACGAACGAAGCGGTGGCCTCCGCTCCGACGATCGACGTTGTCTCCGGGAGCATCAGCGCCTTCCTTGGCGGCGATGTCGTTGTCGGCCAGAACATCGGCTTCGACCTCGCGCGCCTGCGCAAAGCCGGAGTGGTGATCGGTGCCGCCGCCCTGGATACGGCCGAACTCTCACGGCTTCTGCTCCCGGGACGCCAGGCCCGCGGGCTTGTGGACCTCGCGGCCGCCCTCGGTGTCGAAGCCGCCGACCACCACCGGGCGCTGCCCGATGCCCGCACCGCGGCGGCCGTCTTCGTCGCCCTCAAGCGCCAGGCCGCCGCGCTCGATCCGGGCCTCCGGCTCCAGCTTGCGCGGCTCGTCTCGCTCAGCGACCTGGCATTGAGCGAGGTTATCGCGGGCGAGAGCTGGCGGGACCTGCCGGCCGGCGAGCGGGCACTGCCCACGGTTCGCCCGGCGGCCGCCTACCCGTCGCTGGCGAAGGTGGAGCCGCTGACGCCGACACGGCCCGAGGCGGTGACCGCCGTCTTCGCGGCCGCCCGCCGCGTCTTCGATGGCTACGAAGAGCGCACCGAACAGGCCGCGATGGCGGAGGCCGTCCGCTCGGCGATGAGCGATGGCGGCCACTGGATGGTCGAAGCCGGGACGGGCGTCGGCAAGTCGCTCGCCTACCTGGTACCAGCCGCCCTCCATGCCCTTGCGAACGGCGAACGGGTCGTCATCTCTACCAACACGATCAACCTCCAGGA
>JANMTH010000512.1:0-1554 GCA_031390305.1 Thermoflexaceae bacterium | reverse complement strand
GTTTGGTTGCGCTGTTGATGATGCCGGGGCTGAGGATGTGGCCGACCTGGACGAAGGGCGTCGTTGGGAGGTTCGCACCACCGATCAGGACTGTTGCATTGGCGATAGCGGCGTAGGGAGCGGGAACCACGCCCCATGCGCCGGCGGCGCCCTCCGGGTCGACCAGCCGCCAGTAGGCGAGGCGTGCCAGCTTGAGCGCTTCCCAGCGGATGCGCGCTCCGCGGGCGAGGTCGGGCGCGCCGGTAGAGGCGGGCAATCCCAACGCGGCGTTCATGAGCCCCGCTGGGGCGCTGCCGTCGTAGAGCGCGTCCAGCCAGGAGAAGTAGTCACCCTTGGCCGCCCACATTGGCATGATCACCATCGCGCCACCTCCAAACACGGCGTCCTCGCCATGTACCGCGCACTGTGGGCTCTTTGCGGAAGTGATGTCAATAGCCTTCTGTGCGGTGGTTCACACAGGAACGCGATAGAGCGTCATTCGTTCGGAAAGTCCCTTCAGCGCGAATCGGCCGTAGCGCTGGAACTGGATTTCCGGAGTGCGCGCCGACGAACGGGTGGAGTCGGAGACGAGGATGTCGCCCGCATGTCCGCGCGCGCAGACGCGGGCCGCCGTCGAGACGGCCAGCCCAAACAGGTCGTCCCCCATCTCCACCGCCTGGCCGACATGGATGCCGATGCGAACGAACGCCCGCTCCTGGGGATGATCAGGAAGTGCCACGGGCATCTCCGCCTGGACCGCCTGTGCGCAATGGATCGCTGATGCTCCGTCGCGAAACGAGGCGAAGAAACCGTCCCCGGTCCGCTTCACTTCGTGGCCCCCGTGCTGGCGAATGCACCTGCGGACGAGTGCGTCATGGCGTTGCAGCAACCGTGCGTAAAGCTCGTCGCCCAGCGCCCCCTGCAGAGCTGTCGAACCGACCATGTCGCTGAAGAGGAAGGCCCGCGGGCCGGTGCTCGCCATCACGTCCGCCGTCTCCCGCGTGAGCGGCACGTCGGCTGGCAGTTCTCGTTCATGCCGGTCGAGGAAGGCCTGTGCCTCCGTCGGCCCTCGAACGCCGAGCTCGGCGAGGACGCGCTCCGCCGCCTCCCGCGTCGCCGCGCCTACGACGAGCGCCCGTTCGAGCGCTTCGCCGGTAAGGCCGCTGGCTATGGCGGAAAGGACGTTGTACTGGAGTTCGGAGAGTCCCTCGGGGTAGGCGTGGGCGGATTGCGGGCTCCCGAGGTCGAAGCGATGGCGTTCGGCCAGGGCGGCCGCTTCCATCGCCAGCCCTCCCAGCCCCAGCTCGCTCGCCGCGGCGGCCGCACGGGCGGCGAAGGCGCTGGCGGCGGCGATGTCACCGGGCGCCGATCGTGCGGCCAGCAGTTCCGCCAGCTTGAGCTCCGCCTGCGCCCGTTCCAGCTGTAGGCCGAGCGTGTTCGCGTGGTCCGCCGCGGTCCGCAGCAGAGCGATCGCTTCGTCGCGCTGGCCGCCGAATGCCAATGAAGTGGCGGCAAGCCGTTCGAGGAGGATGGGAGGAGAGATCGAGAGCACCAATCCCCGCGTGGCCGCTTCGT
>JANMTH010000505.1:0-6253 GCA_031390305.1 Thermoflexaceae bacterium | reverse complement strand
CCGGGCGCTCTGGACTGGTGTCCAGGGGATACGCGTCTCCGGTTCGGCGGCGCTCGGCTTCGCCTACGCCGCCGCCGGGATCTGGGACGCCTACGTCCATCGCGGGCTGAAGCCGTGGGATGTCGCCGCCGGCATCATCCTCGTCGAAGAGGGTGGCGGTGCAGTGACCGCGATGGGTGGCCAACCGATCGACATTCGGGCCGTCGAAGCGGCCGCCGGTGCACCCCCGGTCGTCCGGGAATTGCTGGCATTAGCGGCGCGGTCTGGCCTGAGTGCATAATCGCCCCATGCACGCCTTCCGGACACGGCTCAACCAGCGCGGAAAGGGCGCCTGACCATGCTCATCGTCCTTCCCTCGGTGGTCTCGGCGATCGGCGTCGCCTTCGTCGTCGTTGGCGTCGTCGTCAGCCATGAGATCATCCGCGCGATCTTCCTCTCCGTCGGCCTCCTCCTCCTCTGGCTCGATATCTTCCTGACGATGGCGGTGATGCGCCGGACGATGCGAAACATCGACCGCCGCCTCCGGCGCATCGAATCGAGGCTGACGCCGCCCGGCTCAGACAGCTGAGAGGAGGACCACGGCGACGACGCCACTGCTCACGGCGATCACGCCGAAGAGTCCGTCGCGGCCGAACAGGCGCGTCGCCCGCGGCCCGGCACTGAGAACCATCAGCCCAATCCCGGCCGCCAGCGCCGCGCGCACCGGCTCATCCCGCACGAGGACAACGGCCGCCAGCGATACCCCCGCCCCGAAGCCGGCGAGGGCGAGGCCCAGCGCCCGGCGCGTGCCGACGCGGTGGGCGGCCCCGCGTACCCGGTTCGCCGAATCCGCCGCGATGTCCGGGATCTGGTTCGCCATATGCACGGCGAAGCCAAAGAGGAGGCCGATGGGGAACGCCCACCAGAGGAGCGGCTCCCACACCCCGGCGGCGGTGAAGACGAATGCCGGGATGAGCGGGAACGCGAGCGCCATCGGCAGCCAGCTCAGCCCGGTGCGCTTGAACCCCGCGTCGTACACAAGACCGAGGAAGAGCCCCGCCAGACCGATGGCCCACGGTCCGGGGTCCAGCCCCAGCGTGATCAGCATGCCCAGGCCGGCCGAGCCCACAGCGACGCCGATCGCGAACGGCCGGCTAACGCGTCCCGCCGGCAGGGGCTTCCCTGGCTTCGTCGCGCGGTCCAGCTCCTCGTCCAGAACGTCGTTCGCCGCACCGATCGCGAACTGGTAGCAGAGCATACCGAGCCCGAGGCGCAGATACAGCGCGAGGCCAGCGTCACTATCCGCCAGCGGCACGAGGAGCACCGTGACGCTGGCCACGAGGAACGACGGGAACGGGTGGACGAGCCGGAACGTCCCCAAGACTGCCCTACGAGCGCGCATCGGCCAAGCATAGCCGCCAGGCCACGATGATCCGCCGCCGCTTCAGGCCAGGGCGGGCGTAGCCAGTGGCGCCCAGACGGTCAGGTCGTCGGTCTTGGCGTAGGCGTACGGCAGGAAGTCCGCCGCTCGAACCGTCGCGACAACCTCGGCCGTGGTGTGCGTTTCGCTCTCACTGAAGGCCGCGCCTTCGACCATCAGCACGGGGATGTCGATCACCGGGTCGTGCGTCGATTCGCGGAAAGTTATCGTCCCCGTCCCGCGCATGATGCGGTGCGTCCGCCCGCGGTGCGTCACCCGCACCAGTTGGGGGTCGAAGGCGAGGCCCCGGCCATCGGCGGCCGGGAGGTACTTGAAGTAGTAGTGTGCCGAAATCCCGGCGCGGTCTACCGGTTCGAGTTCGCCTTCGAAGTCGCCTGTCAGCTCGATGTAGGTGAGGCCGTGGCGCGTCACGGAGCCGTGCACGAAGCGGCCACGGCGCTCGACGCGGCACTCCGCCAGCTTCTTGGGCTCGGCATAGAGTTCGCGGCCGAAGATGATCGCGGTATCCGTACTCATCGGCATCGTCACGCAGTAGAGGCCGTCTTCGCCGTTGTAGCGGCAGGCAAGGTTGACGCTCGCACCGTCGAAGCCGCCGACGCAGTTCGACTCGCCGATGCGGTAGACGGAGACGGAGACGCGGGCCTCGGCGGCCGGCTCGAGCGGCGGGGGCAACAGCTCTCGGATGACGGCGGGGTCAGTCAGAAACGTCATGCTCAGGGAGGTCGCCTGGAGGAACGCTGGCGTTGCGTTGATCTCCTGGAGACGGCGGATCTGGTCGGGCGTCTTCACGTAGCGGGTAAGCATAGGAACGGCCTCATGATGTGATACGCCGCATTCTACGCGCGATGCAGGACGGTTGTGTGAACGGGTCGAGCATGCCCTCAGCGGGCGCCGCCGGCTGTAGGCTTTCGACTAGACTGAGGCAACTCGACTCAGGAGTTCGTTGTCCATGAGTATCAAGCGCGCCGCCGTGCCCGCGGTTCATCCTGGCCTTGTCCAGCATGCGGAGGAACGCGCGAAGAGCGTTCAGAACCGCATGGCTGACACGGTAACGTCGTTCGCCGGGTCCATGTGGTTTGTCTACCTCCATATCGCCGTGTTCGGCTACTGGCTCCTCACGAAGGGCTCGCTCTTCAACGACCCGTTCCCGTTTGGACTATTGACCATGATCGTCTCACTCGAAGCGATCTTCCTGAGCACCTTTGTGATGATCAGTCAGAACCGGGCCGACACCCGGCGTCAGGTCATGGCCGACCACGAGTGGATGCTCGTGCAAGCAGAAGAAAAGCAGAACGAGGAGCTCCTCGTGGTTTCGCGTCAGCTTCTGGAACTGACGCGGCAGGTCCATTCGCTCACTACCGAAGTCCATACTGTCGTCACGGCGGCGCGGCCGCGAATATCGTAGTTCTGTCGTGCACCGGCACCGCGGCGTCGCGATCACTTCTGAGCCATGGGCATGGCCCGAACCGCCGGCATCGTCGGCGGCCCCCGTGACCGCGAAGCCGTATCTCGTCTGTCGACCGCGTGGCGGATCCCGCCCTCAGCGGCGGACGTGAACGATCGGCCCTTCGCTGAACAGCCCGTTCAGCTGGATCCCCATCCTGCTGTGGATGGTCTTCGGGAGTCCGAGGTCCGCGAGGTAGACCTCGCCCGTGTAGGCGCGGGCCTGGAGTTCGAACAGGCCATGCTTCGGCAGGTCCAGGGCCAGCGTCGTGCTCGCCTTGATCGCCGGCGAATACGCAGCGCCCGTGGCGGCGCTCACGCCCGTCGGCATATCCAGCGCGAGGATCGGCCGCTTCGAAGCGACCGCCAGGTCCGTCAGCGCCGCCGCGATCCCCATCGGAGGCCCTTCGGAACCGTAGCCAACGAGGGCGTCGATCACAAGATCCGCATGTTCCAGATGCTCTTCCAGCGTAATCTCGCTCGTCTCTTCGTCGCCGGGCTCAACGATCCCGGCGTTACGCAGGATCTGGAGCTGCTTGCGGGCGATGGAAGACATCTCGGATTCGACTTCGCCGAAGACCGGTTCCGCCGCGAAACCCCAGTTCACCAGGTGACGCACGGCGCAGAGCCCGGCGGCGCCCTGGTTGCCGCCGCCGGCAAGGACAACCACGCGCTGTCCCTGGCCCCGGCCGCCGAGCATATCGCGTGCCAGTTCGGCCGCGGACCGGCCCGCGTTCTCGGTGAGCTGGAGGATGTCCAACCCGTAGTCCTCCAGGGCGATGCGCTGGATCTCCAGCATCTGGGCGGGCATCACCGATGGGACGACGCTGATCTTCCGCTCCGGATAGCCCCCGGGATCGACCTTTACTCGCATAGCAACGCTTCGTCTCAGGCAGAGACCGTACTGAGCATAGGCCTGCTTGTGATTTCCGTCACGGGAACGAAGCGGTCACGCGCGCGGAGATGCCGCCGCGCGCGTTCATTTCCGCGACAACGCTCAGCCGCCGCGGCTCAACGGCCACGACGATCTCGTCGCGGATCTGGTTCGCGAGGTCTTCGTAGAAGATCCCCCGGTTTCGGAAAGCGAACAGGTAGTATTTGAAGCTCCGCAGTTCGATGCAACGCGGGCCCGGCACGTAGCGGACCACGATCTGGCCGAAATCGGGCAGGCCCGTCATCGGGCAGACGCTCGTGAACTCGGTCGCCGTGAACTCGATCTCGTACTCACGCTCGGGGAAGCGGTTCTCGAAGCTGTCGATCGTGCCGTCGGTGCGATAGCTATTGTCGGGCATCGCATAAGAGGACGCGGATACGGCGCAAAACGCAAGAAGGCGCCTCAGAGCCCCGGACGGCTGAACCCGGACACGCCGGCGGCCGCGGCAAGCTGGCGCTCCAGCGCCTCCGCCGCCGAGACGGGAAGCTGGCAGACCATGTCCTCGCAGAAGTAGGCGAGAGCCGTCCCCGTGTCCGCTCGCCCTTCGAAGAGGGCCAGACCGGCGGACCCATCGCCGGGCGCGAGCACGAGCCAGGGAACGAACGATCGGGCCGCCACCCGTTCCAGCGGCCGGCGGCCCTCCGCGCCACCGACGATGACGAGTTCCTGCCGGGGCGCCAACCGCAGTTCTAGCGCCTGCCAGGTCGCGCCGAAGCCCGTCGGCGCCTGGAGGAGCATGCCGGCGTTGTGGGCGATGATGCCATCGGCGATGCCCTCCCAGTCGGCGCGGGCGAAGTAGCGCCCCAGCGAGGCCGCCAGCAGCGCCGCCGCCCCGTTACCGCTCGGCGTCGCGCCATCGAAGAACGACTTCTGGCGGATGAGCAGCTCTTCCGCGCCGGCGCCGGTCTCGAAGAAGGCGCCATCGCCCGGGTCGCGGAAGTCGCGGAGAAGTACTTCGAACAGTTCCCGTGCCCAATCGAGGTGCGCGAACTCGCCAGTCAGGCGGTAGAGCTCGACGAGCCCAAGGCCGTAGTAGGCGTAGTCCTCCAGCATGCCATCGATCCGGGCGACGCCAGCCTTGTAGGTGTGGAGGAGCGCGCCTTCCCGCCAGAGTTTCTCCCGCGCGAAGGCGGCGTTCCTCTCGGCGATGGCCCGGTAGCCGTCGTCATCCAGGACACGGGCCGCTTCAGCAAAGGCGGCCAGGGCCAGGCCATTCCAGGACGTCAGGATCTTGTCGTCCAGGCCCGGCTTCACCCGCCGTTCGCGCTCGGCGAGCATGCGCGGCCGCGACTCGTCGAGGAGCGCGAACATCGCCTCGACCGAGAGTCCGAACTCGGCCGCGACCTCCGCCGGTTCGCGCCAGGTCGAAAGCACGTTCCGCGTACCGAACTCGGGGTGATGCGGGTCGCGGAAGTTGCCTTCGGACGTTACCCCGTACCAGGAACAGAACAGCGCGGCCTGCTCGCCGAGGACGGCGCGCACCTCGTCCGGTGTCCAGACGAAGAACTTCCCTTCGATGCCCTCGCTGTCGGCGTCCTGGGCGCTGTAGAAACCGCCCTCGGCGTCCAGCATCTCCCGCTGGAGATAGCCCAGCGTCTGGCGGACGATGCGTTCATAGAACGCGTCACCGGTGAGCTGGAAGGCGTGGAGGTAGAGGCGGACGAGCTGCGCGTTGTCGTAGAGCATCTTTTCGAAGTGCGGTACCAGCCAGCGCTCATCGACGCTGTAACGGGCGAAGCCTCCGCCGAGGTGGTCGTACATGCCGCCCTGGGCCATGCGGATCAGCGTGAGGAGGACCATATCGAGCGATGACGGCTCCTCGCTCTCGCTCCTGCCGGCGCGGGCACTGTAGGCCAAGAGGAACTCGAGGTTCGCCGGGCTCGGAAACTTCGGCGCGCCACCGAAGCCGCCCCACTCGTGGTCGAGCGCACCACGGAAGGCGTCCACCGCCCGCGCCGGAAAGTCCGGCGCGACGGCCCCCGCCGCCAGGCCCGTTCGCCGTGCGGCAGCCCGCAGATGTTCCGTGATCCCCTCAGCCGAGGCCATCACCTTCGCCCGGTCGTTCGTCCACGATTCGTGGAGCGCCTCGAGGATGCGCGGGAAGCCAGGCCGGCCGTGGCCGTCCGCGGGCGGGAAGTAGGTGCCCGCATAGAACGGTCGGCCATCGGCGTCCATGAAGACCGTCATCGGCCATCCGCCCGAGCCCGTGAGCGACTGGAGGGCCGTCATGTACACGCCATCGACATCGGGCCGCTCCTCGCGGTCGACCTTGATGTTCACGAACCAGTCGTTCATCAGGCGGGCCGTGGCCTCGTCCTCGAACGATTCGTGGGCCATCACGTGGCACCAGTGGCAGGCGCTGTAGCCGACGCTGAGAAGGATCGGCTTGTCCTCGGCGCGCGCCTTCGCGATCGCCTCTTCGCCCCAGGGGTACCAGTCCACGGGGTTGTCTTTGT
>JANMTH010000485.1:0-13314 GCA_031390305.1 Thermoflexaceae bacterium | reverse complement strand
CGTCGAGCCGCAGCCGTTCGCCCTGGAGCTGCTCTCGCAGCTGTTCGACCGTGTTCGCGCCGACGATCGGCGCGGTGACGCCGGGCCGGGCGAGCGTCCAGGCGAGGGCGATCGCCGTTGGCGTCGTGGAACGTGAGCGAGCGACCTCGCGGATCGCCTCCAGGGTTGCCCAGCCCTGTTCCGTCGCGTACTCCTTCACGGCGTTGGCGCGGGAGCTCTTCACCTTCGGCCCGCTGCGTTCGTACTTGCCCGTCAGGAAGCCCTTGGCGAGCGGGCTGTAGGGGAGGACGCCGAGGCAGTGCTGGAGACAGATCGCCTGCGTTTCGGCTTCGTGTTCGGCGCGGTGAACCATGTTGTAGTGCGGTTGCAGCGAGACGAACGCGGGCAGGCCATGCTCCGCCGCAGCCGCCAGGCCTTCGCGAAGCCGTTCCGGGGGGTGGTTGGAGCAGCCAACGTACCGGACCTTGCCCGAAGCGACGAGCTCCTCGATCGCCCTCAGCGACTCCTCGACGGGAACACTCTCGTCGAACCAGTGGAACTGGTAGAGGTCGATGCGGTCCGTCTGGAGGCGTTTGAGGCTCTCTTCGCAGGCGCGGATGATGTGGGCGCGGCCGAGGCCTTCTCCGGTCGGCCCCGGCCACATCCGTCCGCGCACTTTCGTCGCGAGGACGATGTCGTCCCTATTCCCGCGCGCCGCAATCCACTTGCCGAGGATGCGTTCCGCTTCGCCGCCGTGGTTCCCGCGCAGCCAGTACGAATAGATGTCGGCGCTATCGACGAAGTTGCCGCCAGCTTCGATGAAGGCGTCGAGGATGGCGAACGACGTGCGTTCGTCGGCGGTCCAGCCGAATTGCATGGTCCCGAGACAGAGGCGGGAGACGGAGAGGCCGGTTCGGCCGAGAGGAGCCTTGTTCACGACCGCAGTGAAGCACACCTCGGGGCGCGACACCACCGGGCATGGAACGCGGGCGGCCTTTGTGGTCCACTGCGGGCATGTTCACGTCCGTCCTGGTCGCCAACCGCGGGGAGATCGCGGTCCGTATTTGCCGAACGCTGCGGGAGATGGGCATCCACTCCGTCGTCGTGGCGTCGATCCCCGACCGCGCAAGCCTCGCCGTGCGGTCGGCGGATTCGTGGGTGCTGCTCGAAGGGTATTCCGCCGCCGAGAGCTACCTCGACGCCGAGGCGGTCATCGCCGCCGCGAAGGCTCAGGGCTGCGAAGCGATCCATCCCGGCTACGGCTTCCTCAGCGAGCGGGCGGATTTCGCCGAACGGTGCGCGGCCGAAGGCCTGACGTTCATCGGCCCGCCGCCGCCCGTCCTTCGTGCGCTCGGCGACAAGTCGGCGGCGCGCCAGCTGGCCGTCGCGAACGGCGTGCCCGTGGTCCCTGGCTACGACGGCCCAGACGGCGACGCGACGCTCCTCGTCGAAGCGGTCGCGATCGGCGTGCCGATCATGGTGAAGGCGCGCGGCGGCGGCGGCGGCCGCGGTATGCGCGAAGTTCACGACCTCGCGGAGCTGCCAGAAGCGATCGAGAGTGCCCGGCGGGAGGCCCTCTCCGCGTTCGGCGACGGCGGACTGCTGCTCGAAAAGTTGGTCACCGCCGCCCACCACGTAGAGGTCCAGGTGTTGGCGGACGCGCACGGCAACGTCGTTCACCTCGGCGAGCGCGACTGCTCAGTGCAGCGGCGGCGGCAGAAGCTTATCGAGGAGACGCCGAGCCCGATCGTCGATGACGCCCTGCGCGCGCGGCTCACGGGGGCGGCGCTGACGATCGTCCGGGCGGCCAACTACGTGAACGCTGGCACCGTCGAGTTCCTGGTCGGCGAACCGGATGACGCGGGCGAGCGGCCGTTCTACTTCCTCGAGGTGAACCCGCGGCTCCAGGTGGAACACCCCGTGACGGAGATGGTGACGGGCCTCGACCTCGTCGAACTGCAGGTACGGGTGGCGGCGGGTGAACCGCTGCCGTTCCGTCAGGCGGAGGTGCAATTCAGCGGCCACGCGATCGAGCTTCGCGTGAACGCCGAAGACCCCTGGGACGGCTTCCGGCCGGCCAGTGGGCGCATCGAGACCTCGCGGCTGGATGCGCACCCGTACTGGCCGGGCGACGACGAACGATCGGCCTGGAGAGCCGACCTCGGCTATGAGGAGGGCGACACTGTTCCGTCGCAGTACGACTCCTTGCTCGGGAAGCTCATCTGCCACGCCCCAGGCCGGGATGAGGCCCTCACGATGGCGGCGAGTTGGGAGCGGAACGACCTCCGAGGCCTGCGTACCAACCTCTCCCTGTTGCACGCCGTCGTCCGGTCAAAGGATTTCGCGAACGGAAGGTCGGACATAATGTGGTTGGAGCGGCAGCTCGGCGAATTCAAGGACGCTGTCGCGACTTCCGATCGGCAGTGGCTTCGGCGAGCCATCACCGCGGCGCAGCGTTGCTCGTGGATCGGCGCCGGTCCGTTTACGGTATGGCTCGACGACGGCGCCGTTACCCGTGAGGCCAACGTGCTCATGGCGACGCGTTGGAGCGGCCGCGCCTGGCTGGGCGGCGGCGATGGCCACCCGTTCAGGGTGACTGGTGATGGCGCGCACGGCCGCTCGATGCGTATTGAGATGGGCCCTGAGGCGTTCATCGTGCCCCGTCACTGGCTTGGGGATCACTGGCTCGGTCTTCCTCTACGAGTGGAGGACGACATCCGCGTCGTTCAGCCGCCACCGTTGCCCCGGCGGGTGCTCGCGGCCGTCGCCGGCGTGCTGGCGGTGGTGGCGCCGCTGCCGGGGACGGTGGCCGCCCTCTCGGTCGCGGAGGGTGACATCGTCGCGCCCGGGCAGCTCCTCTGCCTGCTCGAAGCGATGAAGATGGAGCACCGGATTACGGCGGCGGTGGCGGGGACCGTGAAACGCGTCGCCGTGGCCGTGCGTGACGTGGTTCGCGAAGGCGACATCCTCGTCGAGCTCGGGTGAGCGCCGGAGCCGCCCGACCCGGAACCTCGGCGCGCGGGCGGCGAAGGGAGCCCGGTCGTCGTCGATAGCGAAGATTGACACCGCCCGTACCGCTCGTATACTCCGGCCATCCGTTTGTGCCCATCTCCCATAGATGGAACGAATGGATGATCTTGGAGGTGGGAAACATGTCTGAAGAATCCAACTACTGGCTACGGATACAGAAGAGCCGCGTGGGAAGGCGCCGCTTCCTCGGAGGCGCGGCTACCGCGGGCGTAGGCGCGGCCGCCTTCGGTCTCGTCGGGTGCGGCGACGACGATGACGGCGGCACGACGGCCACGGGTACGACGGCCTCCGGCACAACGGCGGCCCCAGCGGCGACGACAGCGGCCCCGACGACGCCAGCCGTGACGAAACAGAAGGGTGGCACCTTCCGGGCGACCAGCGCGAACAACACCTGGGACACCTTCGACGGCGACCGCAGCCGGTTCACGCCGGTCGCCTATTTGATAGGCTTGACGAACCAGAACATCGTCCAGTGGAAGACGTACCAGTCAGCCCAGCTCGAAGGCGGGCTGGCATCGAAGTGGGAGCAACCCGACAAGCAGACGCTCGTCCTCACGCTCCGCGAGAACTCGTTCTGGCACAACAAGCCGCCAGTCAACGGACGCGCCGCGACGGCCGACGACATCGCCTCATTTATCAAGCGGAACAAGGCGAGCACGACGACGGATGGGACGAAGGACACCAACTTCTACCGTGCCTCGGCGTACGCAAACGTGGATTCGGTGACGGTGACGGACCCGAAGACGGTGACCGTCAAGTTCGCGAAGCCAGACCCGTTCCTCTTGAACGTGATGGCCGCGTCGTATGCCAAGGTCCAGGCGCCGGAGGCGATCAAGGCCTTCGAGAAGGACTACAGCCAGCTGAAGGCGGAGCACGTGATCGGCACGGGCGCCTTCCTCCTCAAGGACTTCGCCGCCGAGGGCAAGTCGAAGTGGGAGCGGTTCGATAAGTTCTACGCCGGCACGAACTTCGATGGGGTCGAGTGGTTCCCGCTGTTCACCGACCAGACGGCCCAGCAGGTCGCGTTCGAGAACAAGCAGATCGACATCTTCTCGCCGACCCAGATAAAGGTCGTTGAGGACCTGAACAACCGGATGAAGGGGAAGATCACGCACACCAAGGTGTTCGTCGCCAACCCGCAGGCTGGGACCTATTCCGCCGGTGGGCCACCGTGGAACGACCCCAAGAAGATCGGCGCGATCTTCATGGCGTTGGACCGGCGGGCGATGATTACGTCTGTCTTCCAGAGCCAGGCGGCGCTGACGGGAAATACGATCCCGCCGCAGGCTGCCTTCGGCATGACCGAAAAGGAACTCATCACCTTCCCCGGCTACAAGGAAGACCGCGCCGCCGAGGAGAAGGAAGCGAGGGCGATGTGGGACGCCGCGGGCGGACCGGCCCTCGGTGACATCACGGTCGATATCCCAGACATCTGGGAAGGCCTCTATTCCGGTGGCGCCGCCGTCATCACGAACCAGCTGAAGAAGGTCCTGGGCAACAACTTCGTCGCCAAGGTCGAGAACTACACGACGATCTCGACGAAGGTGACGGGGGCCAAGTACGGGAACGGCAACAACAACATCTGGTACGGCTGGATCTCGGATATCCAGGATGTCGATCCGTCGCTCTCGAACTACCTCCTCTACAACTCCACGCAGCCGCAGTGGGCGCAGTTCCAGGTGAAGAGCGACAAGCTCGACGCTCTCACCAAGCAGGGATCAGAGGAGTTCGACGTGACCAAGCGCAAGGAGATCGGCAAGGATGTCGATCGCGAATTGGCCCGAAACTTCGGCGCCGGTATTCCGTATACCTGCGACACGATCGGGAACGTGCTCACCTGGAACTACGTCAAGTTCTCGGAGGTTTCCACCTTCATCACAACGCACGCGTACGGGCGCGACTGGTACTTCGACCAGAAGGACGCGACCTGGGCTGGCCGCCCTGCCTAGAACCATCGACCTCCCGGAGGCCGGCGCCGCGTGGCCCGGCCTCCGGAGTGCCGGGGACCCAGCGGGCGCCCGGGCGACGAAAGCCCCCCGTCCGGGCTATGGCAGCCCATCCCAGCGATTGACTGGGCTGTGGCTGCTCGTATACTCCGCCAATCCGGGAACGGCTCGCCTTCGTATAGAAGAGTGGGCCATCGAGCCCGGAAACTAAGGGGGAAACGGGTCTTCATGACTGAAGAGAAGAACTACTGGATGCGCCGTGTTCAGAGCGGCCAGCTTTCGCGCCGGCGCTTCGTCGGCGGCGCGGCCGCTGCGGGTGTCGGCGCCGCCGCCTTCGGCCTCGTTGGCTGCGGCGACGACGACGACGGTGGCACTACGGCCACGGGCACGACGGCCTCCGGCACAACGGCGGCGGCATCGGCGACGACAGCCGCAGCGACGACGCCAGCAAGTTCGGTGCAGAAGGGTGGCACGTACCGCGTCACCAGCGCCAACAATACGTGGGACACGTTCGACGCGGACCGCAGCCGGTTCACGCCGGTCTCGGCCCTCGTTGGCCTCACCAACCTCGGCATCGTGCAGTGGAAGAGCTTCGCCAACGCCATCATGGAAGGCGGATTCGCTTCCAAATGGGAACAGCCCGACAAGCTGACGACGGTCTTCACGCTCCGCGACGGCATGACATGGCAGAACAAGGCGCCCGTCAACGGCCGCGCCGCGACCGCCGACGACATCGCCAGCTTCATCAAGCGCAACAAGGAAAGCAAGACGCTCGATGGCACGGCGGACACCAACTTCTACCGCGCCACGCAGTACGCGAACGTCGAATCGGTAGCGGTCACGGATGCCAAGACGGTCACCGTGAAGTTCTCCAAGCCCGATCCGTTCTTCCTGAACACCCTCGCCGGCTCGTACGCGAAGGTCCAGGCGCCGGATGCGATCAAGGCCTTCGAGAAGGACTACAGCCAGCTCAAGGCCGAGCATGCCATCGGCACCGGCGCATTCACCGTCAAGGAGTTCGCGGCCGAGGGTAAGTCGAGGTTCGAACGCTTCGACAAGTACTACGCAGGCACGAACTTCGACGCGATCGAGTGGTTCCCGCTGTTCACCGACCAGACGGCCCAACAGGTCGCCTTCGAGAACAAGCAGCTTGACCTCTTCGCCCCGACCCAGGTCAAGGTGCTTGAGGACCTGAACAAGCGATTCGCTGGAAAGATCACGCACACGAAGTCGTTCTCGGCGAACCCCCAGGCTGGCACCTACGCAGCTGGTGGGCCACCGTGGAACGACCCCAAGAAGATCGGCGCAATCTTCATGGCGCTCGACCGGCGATCGGTTATCACCTCGCTGCTCCAGGGACAGGCGTCGCTTTCGGGCAACGTTCCGCCGCCCCAGGCCGCCTTCGGCATCAATGAGAAGGAACTCATCACCTTCCCCGGCTACAAGGAAGACCGCGCGGCCGAGGAGAAGGAAGCGAAGGCGATGTGGGACGCCGCGGGCGGACCGGCCCTCGGCGATATCACGGTCGATATCCCGGACATCTGGGAAGGCCTCTACTCCGGCGGCGCCGCGCTCATCACGACGCAGCTGAAGAAGGTCCTTGGCAACAACTTCGTCGCCAAGGTCGAGAACTACACGACGATCTCGACGAAGGTGACGAAGGCCCAGTACGGGAACGGCAACAACAACATCTGGTACGGCTGGATCTCGGACATCCAGGATCTTGAGCCGACCCTCTCCAACTACCTGATCTACAACTCTTCGCAGCCCCAGTGGGCCCAGTTCCAGGTGAAGAGCGACAAAATCGATGCCCTCACCAAGCAGGCCGTCGATGAGTTCGACCAGGCCAAGCGCAAGGAGATTGGCAAGGAAGTGAACCGGGAACTCTTGCGCAATTACGGCGCGGGTATCCCCTACACCCTCAACGGCATCAACAACATCCTGACATGGAGCTACCTGAAGTTCACGGAGTTCGCTCCGTTCACCTCACACCACCAGTACGGCGCCGGCTGGTACTTCGACCAGAAGGACGCCAACTGGGCTGGCCGCCCGGCCTAGTCCGGAAGCGGCGAACACTCCGTCCCGAATGGGCCAGTCCGCTCGCGGGCTGGCCCATTCCCAGCACATTAAGAGGGGTGGCTCGTGAGGACCTACGTACTGCGGCGGATCCTTATCAATATCCCGGTCATTTGGCTCGTTGTCACCCTCGTGTTCCTTGCGACCAGCGTCCTCCCGGGGGATTTCGTCGTCCAGCGCATCGCCGCTTCCGATCCGACGAACACGGACCCGAGGGCGAAAGAGGAGCAGATCAGGGCGATCCGCGCAGAGCTCGGCCTCAACGACTCGGTCGGCATTCGCTACGTGAAGTACCTCGGCGACCTCGCCCGCGGCGACCTCGGCCAATCCTTCACGACGAAGCGGTCGTCGGTTAGCTCGTTGAAGGAAGGTCTTCCGTACACGATTCAGCTGTCAGTCATGTCGCTGATCATCGGCTTCGCGACGGCGATACCGATCGGTATCATCTCGGCGATACGCCAGGACTCTCCAGTGGACTATGTCCTTCGGATTTTGGCGATCGTGTCGCTCGCCGCGCCGCCGTTCTGGGTGGCGACGATGTTCGCCTTATACGTGACACGGTGGAACTGGTTCGACATACCCGTGAGCGCTCAGCCGCTCTTCTGGGATGATCCCGTCGAGAGCCTGAAGCTGTTCGCCATTCCGGCGCTCGTAGGTGGGCTCGCATCGGGGGCAGGGATCATGCGCCTCCTGCGCTCACAGATGCTCGAAGTCCTGCGCCAGGACTACATCCGCACCGCCTGGGCGAAGGGCGTGCGCGAACGCGTCGTCATCGGCCGTCATGCTCTGAAGAACGCGCTCGTCCCCGTCGTTACGGTCATGGGCCTGACGATCGCGGGGCTCCTCAGCGGCAACGTCGTGCTGGAGAATATCTTCGGCATTCCCGGGATCGGCCGACGGATCCTCTTCGCGATCAGCGCTCGCGATGTCCCGGTCATCCAGGCGTTTGTCATCGTGATCGCGACGTTTGTCGTGTTCGTGAATCTCGCCGTCGATCTCCTCTATGGAGTCCTCGACCCACGCATCCGGTACGGACGGTAGGGGTAGCAATGTCATCACAAGAAGTCGTCAAACCCCAGCTTGGCCTGGCCGGAGTTCCTCGCTCGCTCAGCGACCGCCGGATGGTGGTTCGCTGGCTCATTCAGTTCCAACGCTTCATGACCACGAAGCCGCTGGGCGCCTTCGGCGTGATCATCATCGCGATCTGCGTGATCGCCGGGCTCTTCAGTTCGGCCCTTGATCGCTACGACCCGGAACGGATCTTCACCCGGATCAACCCGAACTACGACCCCGTGATCGGCGCCCTGGCGGAGGACGACCCGTCCGTCAAGTTGAAGTACTCCTCGGACATCTGGCAGAAGAGCGACCAGCCCCTGCGCGCGGAAAGCCCTTCCCTGGATCACTGGCTCGGTACCGACACGCTCGGCCACGACCTCTACTCGCGAATCATCCATGGCGCCCGCACGGCCATGACGGTGGGCCTCGGCGCGGCCATCTTCGCCGTCACCTTCGGCGTGATCATCGGCCTCGCGAGTGCCTACTTCGGCGGCATGGTTGATTTCATTGCTCAGCGCTTCGTCGATACGTTTCAGGCGTTCCCGGCGCTCGTTATCCTGCTGCTGTTCAACCAGGTGGTGGCCAACCCGACGGTGACGGTAAACACGATCTCGCTGGGAATTTTGGGCGTGGCGACCACCGTCCGAATCGTCCGCAGTTCGGTGCTCGCCGCGCGCGAAGAGGTCTATGTCTCGGCGGCGCAGACTATCGGCGCTTCGGATTCGCGGATCATGGCGCGGCACATCCTGCCGAACATCATGGCACCGATCATCGTGATCTTCACGTCGTCGATCGGCCTCTACATCCTCGCCGAGGCGACGCTTGCGTTCCTCGGGCTTGGCGACCCCACGGCCGTTTCGTGGGGCAAGATGGTAGAGGAAGGCCGGCGGCTTGGTCCCGCCGCCCCGCTCATGGCGCTCTTCGTCGGAAGCGCGCTGGCGCTTTCGGTTCTCGGGTTCAACCTCGCGGGCGATGCGCTCCGCGACGTCCTCGACCCGCGTCTTCGCGGCCGCGGCGGCCGCCCCGGCTTCTAAGCTTCGCCACGAAGCGACAACGAAACAGGCCCGCAGAATGCGGGCCTGTTCTCGTTTGCCGCCATGGGAGGGCGAATGGCGAATGCTAGCCGGACCGCTGGCTGTTGCGGATCGCCTCATCCAGCACTTCGACCACGTGCATGACGCGGGCAGAGAGGCCCGCTTCCCGAACCGCCGCCTGGTACTGCATCTGGCATCCCGGGTTCGCGGTGGCGATGATGTCGGGCCGGAGCTTCTCGAACTGCTCGCGCTTGCGCGAACGGAGTTCGGCCGACATGGCCGGCTGGAGGAGGCTGTAGAGCCCCGCCGCGCCGCAACACAGGTCGTTCCCCGCCGTTTCGATGAGCTCGCAGCCCGCAATCTCTCCGAGGAGGGCGCGCGGCTGTTCGCGGATGCGCTGGGCGTGGACGAGGTGACAGGCGTCCTGGTAGGTGAGGCGCGCGGGCAGCGTCATCCCGGCGGGCAGGCGGAGGGTCGCCAGGTACTCCGTCACGTCGCGAACGCGCGCGCTGAAGCGTTTGGCCCGTTCCGCGTAGTCCGGGTCGCCCGAGAGGAGTTCCCCGTACTCCTTCATCGCCGCGCCGCAGCCCGCGGAGTTGACGACGATTGGGAGGTCGCCAGTCTTTTCGAGGCCGGCGATGTTGCGCCTGGCGAGGTGGCGGGCGAAATCGATGTCGCCGTCGTGCGCGTGCAGGGCGCCGCAGCAGGCCTGGCCGACGGTGGCCTCGCCCTGGATGCCGCAGGCGGCAAGGACGCGCCCGGTGGCGCGGTGAACATCGCCGAAGATCTCGCCCATCACGCAGCCGGTGAAGACGACGGCCTCTCCGGCTGGCCGTTCGGGAGCGGCCAGAACGTCGCCGGGCCGGAAGGGGCGTCCGACGGCGTCGGGGAGCTGGTTTTCGGCCCGCGCGAGCGTCCGAAGAAGACGGTTGGAGAGCCCGCGGCGCAGGAGTGGGCGGCCGGGCAGCCGCGAGTAGACGCGCGCGGGCGCCAGCAGGGCGGCGAGGACGCGAGGCCGGGCGATGATGTTGCGGAGGAGCAACCGGCGTATCCGCCGCTGGCTGTTGCCGGTGGGCGCGTGTGCGTCGAGTTGAGCGCGCGTGTGCTCCATGATCCGGCCGTAGGGCACGCCGCTCGGGCAGACGGCCTCACAGGCGCGGCACTGGAGGCAGAGTTCCCAGTGGCCCTGAACGGCGGCCGTCAGCGGGATCGTCCCTTCGGAGACGCCCCGCGCGAGGTAGATCCGGCCGCGCGGCGATTCAGTTTCCAGGCCGGTGATCGCATAGGTCGGGCAGGCGTTGAGGCAGAGCCCGCAATGTACGCACTTCGAAAGGTCGTCCATCGCTGGAGCTTCATCCGGGCGGGGCCAGGGGCTGTGTTCAGATACCAACGGCGAACCTCCCACGGTTCAGGCGGCCACGCGGGTCGTAAGCGTCCTTGAGGCGGCGCATGAGCAGTGCGGCGCCGGGGGAGGCGCCGCTCCAGCAATCCAGGTCATCGCGCCAGCTTACTGGCATGCGTTCGAGGACGGCGACGCCGCCCTCGACGGAGACGGCGGTGCGCCAGCCTTCGAGTACCGGGGCGAACGCGCGCAGCGGTGGACAGCTTGCCCCGTCCCATGCGGCCACTATCTCGCCGGCGAGCGGCCGCCAACCAAGGCTCGATGGCCCGGCGGCCCTCACCTCGCCGAAGAGCCGGCGGGTGGTGGTGGGCGTGGCGGCGATCCGTACCGTCAGGGTATCCGCCGCTGTGAATCCGCGGTCGCGGACGGCGACGTACTCGGCTTCTGGCGCTTCCGTGAGGGCTTGCGGCAGAAGCGTCCTCAGGACGGGGATGGCGGCGGCGGGCACGCGGATCAGCAGCGACGCGCTGCCGCCTTCGCCCGACATCTCCAGCAGTTCCGGCCGGATGTCGGCGAGGAGGATCGCTTCCGCGAGGGCAAGGGGGTCGGCGGGCGCTGGCGTCGAAACGAGCACGGTTTCGGGGCGTGGGAAGACGCGGAGGGCCACTTCCGTGATCAGCCCGAGCGTCCCAAGCGAGCCGCACGTGAGGCGCATGAGGTCGTAGCCGGTCACGTTCTTGACTACGCGTCCGCCGGCCTTCACCAGTTCGCCATCGCCGCGGAGGATGGTGAGGCCGAGGAGAAGGTCGCGGGGGAGGCCGTAGCGGGTTCGGAGCGGGCCGCCCGCGCCGACGGCGAGGACGCCGCCGATGGTGGCGCGTTCGGCCTGTGGAGGGTCGAGCGGCAACCACTGTCCGTGGGGTGCGAGGACCGCCTGGATCGCCGCCAACGTCACACCAGCCGGAGCGACGATCGTAAGGTCGTCGCGCTGGTGCTCAATCGGGCCGGCGAGCGCGGCCGAGAGATCGACGGCGACGAACGGACCTCGCGGCGCGTTGCCCAATTCCATGCGGGTGCCGCCGCCCAGCGGAACCACGGTGCGCGGGTCGTTCTCAGCGACGAGGGCCTGGAGCGCTCCCAGCGATGGCGGGCACAGGAACGCCGTGGGCTGGCGGCCGGCGATCACGGGAAGGGCGGTGGTCGCGGCGTCAGACATAGGCTTCAGGCCCCGCCGCCCGGAGGGCTGCCTCGTGGTGCGCCATCTCGCCGCAGCCGGCGCCATTCGGGAGGATCTTGCAGGGGTTGAAGGCGCCCGCGTTCCCGAAGACGGCCCGCACGCGCTCCATGTTCTCGAGGTCGAGTTCCGAATAGAGCCAGGGCATGAACGACTGCTTTTCGAAGCCGATACCGTGCTCGCCGGTGAGCGATCCGCCAGCATCGACGCAGATTCGCATGATCGCGGCGCCGGCTTCGAGGACGCGGGCGGTGGCCCCGGGCTCCCGCTCATCGAAGACGATACAGGGGTGGAGATTGCCATCGCCGGCATGGAAGACGTTGGCGATCGCCAGCCCGTAGGCCTCGCCCACGCGGGTCACCCCGGCCATCACATCGACCAGGCGCGAGCGCGGGACGACGCCGTCAAGGATGTAGTAGTTCGGGGCGATACGGCCGAGCGCTCCGATTGCGCCCTTGCGGCCCTTCCAGAGGAGGTCACGTTCACGCGCGTCGCGGGCCGTTCGTACTTCGAGCGCGCCCGCTTCGAAGCAGGCTGCGCGGGCCGCGACGGCCTGGTTCTCGACGACCTCGGGCAGCCCATCGACTTCGACCAGGAGCACGGCCCCGGCGTCGGGCGGGTAGCCACACTGGAGGCCGGCTTCGGCGGCCTGGAGCGTAACGCGGTCCATCATCTCAAGGGCGGCGGGCACCATGCCTGCGCCGATGATCGCCGAGACCGTGTGGCTCGCCTGCTCGATCGTGTCGAAGATGGCGAGGAGGGTGACGACGCTGGCGGGCAGGGGAAGGAGGCGCACCACGACCTTCGTGGCGATGCCGAGGGTGCCCTCCGAGCCGATGAAGAGGCCGCGCAGGTCGTAGCCCGAGGAATCCTGGGTCCGCCCGCCGAGCCAGACCACTTCGCCCTCGGCCGTCACTACTTCGATGCCGAGGACGTGGTTCGTGGTCACGCCAAGGGCGAGGCAATGAGGGCCTCCGGCGTTTTCGGCGACGTTTCCGCCGATGGTGCAGGCCTTCTGGCTGCTCGGATCCGGTGCGTAGAAGAGACCGTGTTCGGCGGCCGCTTCGGAGAGCTGTATGTTCGGCAGTCCGGGCTCGACGACGGCGAGGCGGTTCACGGGGTCGATCTCCAGGATGCGGCGCATACGAGCGGTTGCGATGACGACGCCACGCCGGGCCGGAACCGCTCCGCCACTGAGCCCAGTGCCCGCGCCACGGGGCGTTATCGGGATGCCAAGCGAATTGCAGACGCGGACGGCCGCGGCGGTCTCGGCCGCGTTCGCGGGAAAGACGACGGCATGGGGCGTCCGCTTGTCGATCGTGCCGTCGAACGCGTAGACGCTGAGGTCTTCGGGCAGATACAGGACATGGTCCTTGCCGACGGCCGCCTCCAGGCGGCGCACGAGCTCTCGCCGGGTGGTCATTCGCCGCCGCCGATCTGGCATTCGCGGCAGAGCCCGAAGATGGCGAAGTGGTGGAGGTCGGGCGCGAACCCGAACTCCCCACGAATGCGAGCGGCGAGCGCCTCGAGATAGGCGTTGTCGAGTACCTGGACGGCCGCGCAACTGGTGCAGATCAGGTGGTGGTGGGGCTGTTCCGGCGCCCATTCGAAGAGGAC
>JANMTH010000481.1:0-2611 GCA_031390305.1 Thermoflexaceae bacterium | reverse complement strand
GCCCCGGCAGCGCGGCGAGAGCTTCCCCGGTTAACCGGAACGTCGTCCACTCGTTCATCGGCTCCGCTCCCCACGAGCGGTAGAAGGCGATCGCGGGCTCGTTCCAATCGAGCACTGACCATTCTAGCCGCCCGCAGCCACGTTCTACGGCGATGCGGCCGAGTTCGACAAGGAGCGCCTTGCCGTAGCCGTGGCCGCGGAGTTCGGGCCGCACGAACAGGTCCTCGAGCCAGATCCCGGGCTTGCCGAGCCAGGTGCTGAAGTTGTGGAAGAAGAGGGCGAAGCCGGCCGCCGTCCCTCTCTCGTCCTCGGCGATGATCACTTCGGCGAACGGCCGCGGCCCGAAGAGATGCCGGCGCAGCTCTTCGCGGTCGAGGGTCACGGCCTCGGGTTCGCGTTCGTAGCCGGCAAGGGCGTGGATCAGTTCGATCACGAGGTCCAGGTCGGCTTCTGTGGCGGGCCGGAGCGGCATTCGTTTTTCCCCGGACGATTCAGGCGTCGACGAGTTCGATCTTCGAAATCTGGGCGCCTTCGCTGGCGATGCGTGTGACGAGGCAACGGCCCGACATCCCGCTGGCATGCAAGGCTTCGAGCATCGCGTTCGCGGCGGCGCGGGCGGTGTTTTCGGGGCAGATGGCGGCGATGCTGCTCCCGGCGCCGCTCAACCAGGTGGCCCATGCCCCGGCGCCGCGGGCGGCCGCGAAGATATCGAACATCGGCGGGAAGATGGAGGCGCGCTGGCGCTGATGAATTCTGTCGTCGGTGGCGTCATGGAGGGCGTCGATTCGCCCGGCCGCCATCGCCGCCACGAAGAGCGCCGAGCGGCCGAGGTTGTGGACCGCGTCGGCCCGCGAATAGCTCTCGGGGAGGGCTTTCCGGGCTTCCTTGGTGGGCATCGAATGGTCGGGGATGAGGATCGCCATCATGGCGTCCCTGGGGTAGGCACAGGCGACGTGCGTGTAGTCGCCGCGTTCCACCGGCACACAGACCTCCATGCCGCCGAACATCGCCGGGCAGGCGTTGTCGCCATGGCCTTCCAAGTCCGCGGCGACGGCGAGGCAGGCGCCGGAATCGAGCGGCGAGCCCATCATCTCGTTCGCCGCAAGGACGCCGCCGACGCGGGCGACGGCGCTCGCGCCGAGCCCTCGTCCAAGCGGGATCGAGACGTTGTAGCGCGCACGCACGCCCGCCGGTGGTGCAATTCCGGCGCGGTGGTAGGCCTGACGGACGGCGGTCAGGACCATCTTCTCGCCGACATCCTCCGTGGGGAGCAGCTCCGCCTCGCTGAAGGTCACGGTAATCGAAGCGAAGAGGTCGAGCGCCAGCCCGAGGCAATCGAACCCGGCGCCGAGATTGGCGCTGGTGGCGGGTACGCGAATGGTAACAGCTGTCCCCTGCATGGCCGGGTAGGGTATAGGCGGGAGGGGTTAGGCGTTAGCGATTTGGGCGGACCGGGAACGGCCCCACGTCTAGCGTCTAGGGGCTCCCTTCTACTACCCTGCGTGCGGGAGTGGAGGGGATCCGGTGGTCCTCGCCGTCTTCAAAACGGTTGCCCTGTCGCAAGCGCGGTGGGGGGTGGGTTCGACTCCCATGCGCTCCCGCCAGGTATCGAGAATCGCGAGCGGGCTCCAGGCGTGCCGGTCCGGACAGGGAGCGCACGCCCGTGTGAGTGACCGGAGGGCGAGCCTTCCTTAGAATCGGCTTCGTCGATTCGCCTGATGACGGGCGCGGCCGGGGGGCTCTGGAATGTCCGCAACTGGAGACGCACTGAAGGCTGTGCCGCTGTTCCGAGAGCTCCCAGGCAAGTCACTCGATCGCATAGCGGCGCGCGCTCTACCGGTCGGCTACAAGGCGGGTGAGGTGGTGTTTCGTGAGGGCGACCCGGGCACCGGCTTCTTCGTCGTCCTGAGCGGACGGGTGAGCGTCTCCCACGGTGGGAAGGAAGCGGCACAGCTGGCGGCGGGCGGCTTCTTCGGGGAGATGTCGCTGCTCGACAGCTTCCCTCGGAGCGCGACGGTGAGCGCCCTGGAGGCGTCGAACTGCCTCGAACTGAAGCGCGAAGACTTGATGAGCGAACTCCGCGCACACCCGGAGATCGCCTTCGAGATACTCTCGATCCTCAGCCGTCGGGTCCGCGACCTGCATAACCGGCTTCGCCACGTGGAGAGTTCCGTTCCGGCGGAGTGGCTCAGCTAGGGGACGAGAAGGGTTGCCTGGCGCGCGACAACACGACAGAGCAACTGATGGTTCGCCCGCCCAATAAAGGTACAGTTGTGCACTTTCGGAAGACGCCTAAACACTTCCACCGGCCCTAAGAAGTCATCGCGCCAAGCCTGGAAGACCTGGAGCGTCCAGCCTTGCCCATCGCGAAGCCGGGGGAGGGTCATGGACTCACGAACCCAAGCCGTCAGTAGGCTCGAGACGGCAACATCCACTTCGGCCGCAGAGCATACTACCGTGTCTGAACGAGTCGCCTGAGGCGGTGCGAGCAAGGCGATCTTCTTGACCTTCGGGAAGCTGCCGACCGTCTCGATCGCTTTGCGAACAACAAGCGTACCGAGACTATAGGCGACAACGGCCTCAGCTTCGGTAGCGCTGACGAAGCGATGGA
>JANMTH010000434.1:0-2276 GCA_031390305.1 Thermoflexaceae bacterium | reverse complement strand
GAGACAAGGTGCGCTTCCGCGTCGTCCAGGGATCGCAGGAAGAGCAACACGTGTTCAACATCCACGGCTTCCGCTGGCGCGACGAGCCGAACGATCCGGAGTCTCCGCTGGTGAACTCGCGTTCGCTCGGCGTTTCCGATGCCCCGAAATTCGAGACATCCCCCCTGGGCTGTGAGGGTGACAGCACCTGCGTCGGCGACTACCTGGTCTCCGGCGGCGGCGCCACCGACGACCTCTGGACAGGGATGTGGGGGATCTTCCGGGTGCAGGGCCGGCGCGTGCCGAACTTGCTTCCACTGCCGGACGACACGGCCGTCCGGGGCACCGCCCAAACCCTCCCGGAGCGGACCTCGCTGCCACCGGCGCGGGCGATCGCAACCAACAACGTCTGCCCGGCGGGCGCGCCGCTGCGGCAGTTCGACATCGTCGCGATCGAGAAGGACATCGTCTACGACAACTTCGGCGACCACGACCCGTACGGCCTGATGTACGTCCTCGCCGAGGACGAGCAGGACGTCATCACCGGCGCGAAAGCGACGGAACCGCTCGTCATCCGCGCGAACGAAGGCGACTGCATCAAGGTGAACCTTGAGAACAAGCTGACGCCGGCCTGGCTTGCCCACAAGGGGAGCGCCGATGGCGACGCACGCCTGCCGAAGGAAGCGGCCTCGGGGACGCCCGGCGGGCTTCGCGTCTCGCTCCACCCCAGCCTCGTGAAGTACGACGTACGGACCTCGGACGGGGCGACGATCGGCTACAACCTCGACCAGACGGCCGGGCCGGGGCAAACGGTGACCTACTGGTGGTACGCCGACAACCCAAGCACGACGCCGGGCGAACTCGGCGCGATCAACCTCCTCGACTACGGCGATGTCCGTGGTCACCGCCATCACGGCCTCTTCGCTGGCCTCGTGATCGAGCCTGCCGGCTCCACCTACCACCACCCGGTCACGGGGGCGGAGGTGAAGAGCGGCGCGGAGGCGACTATCCGGACGCCTGGCCAAGCGAACGACTTCCGCGAGTTCATCGTCTTCTTCCAGGACGGTCTGAACCTCCGCGGGCCGAACTCCATGCAGACGCTGCCGGACCAGTTCCGGTTGCCGTCTCAGGGGCCGGTTCCTCCGGGCGAGGCGCTGGACGTGGAAGACCGCGGTTCGAAGGCCTTCAACTACCGGAACGCCTCCTTCTGGCGGCGGCTCGGGAAGCCGTGGGGCTCCGACTTCCACGCGATCACCAACCCGGTCAGTGGATCGGACATGGCGAATGTCTTCGATTCAGCTGTCCACGGCGACCCGGAGACAGGCGTCTTCAAGGCCTACGCCGGCGACAAGGTCCGCTTCCGCGTCCTCCAGGGCTCGGATAGGTCGCGCCAGCATTCGTTCGGCCTCGGAGGGCACGCCTGGTACCACGACCCGCTGGACCCGGAATCGACGCTGATCAGCGCTCAGAGCGGGATCAACGTCGGCAAGGCCCACAACATCTTCGTCAACGCTGGTGGCGTTATGGGCGCGACGGGTGACTACCTCTTCCGCTGCGAAGTGAACTTCCATCACCTCTCGGGTGGACTCTGGGGCCTCTTCCGGGTCTCGGACGCACCGGCCGTGCCAGGCGCGGGCCAGCTCCAGCTTCTGGAACTGCCGGCGGCGACGATCACCGGCCTCGCGATCGGCGGGGTCGGCCCGGCCGTCGCTGGTCCGGCGACCGTTCCCGCCGGGAGCGCGGGCTTCGACCTGGTGGTCACGGGCACGGGCTTCGCCGCTGGATCGGTGGTGAAGTTCGCGGGCCTCGCGATGGTAACAACCTTCAACAGCCCGACCGCGCTGACCGCCGCCATTCCGGCGTCGAGCATCCTCAACCAGGGCGCGAAGGCCGTCGTCGTCGAGACGCCCGGCCGTCCCGCCTCGGACCCATTCATCTTCACGGTGACGCCGCCCATCGGCTCTGCCAGCGAGGGAGCAGTCTTCTACTTCACCGTGAGTGGCGTGGGCACCCTGCCGGGCGTCGGTGCGGTGGCCGATGAGGACATCTACAAGTGGGACGGCGCGGCCTACTCCATCGTCTTCGACGGTAGCGATGTCGCCCTCGCCGCCTACGCTATCGACGGCTTCGACATCCAGCCCGACGGGAGCATCCTCCTGTCGTTCGCCGGAGCCTTCACGGCGCCAAGCACCGGCACGGCGGCCACGAAGGGCCTCGGGACTGTCGATGACTCAGACATCATCCGCTTCACGCCGACGCTGACGAGCACGGGTATCAACACGGCGGGCGCCTTCAAG
>JANMTH010000416.1:0-5853 GCA_031390305.1 Thermoflexaceae bacterium | reverse complement strand
CAAGCGCTCCGCCCGGGAGGTCACGCAGGCTGCCCTGAGCGCCGCCGTCGAAAGCAACCCCGCCCTCAACGCCTTCGTCCACATCGATTCCGATTCCGCAATCCGTCAGGCCGAGGCGATCGACGCCCGCATCGCCCGCGGCGAAGACCCCGGCCCGCTCGCCGGCGTCCCCATCGGCGTCAAGGACCTCGAAGGTGTCGAAGGCCTGCCCCTCACCTACGGCTCGAAGGCTTTCGCCAACAACGTCGCCACCCGCGATTCCGTCCAGGTCGCCCGCCTCCGCGCCGCTGGCGCCGTCATCCTTGGGAAGACGAACACGCCCGAATTCGGCTACAAGGGTTTCACCGAAAACCGCCTCTTCGGCGCCACCCGCAACCCCTGGAACCCCCGCCTCACGTCTGGCGGCTCCAGCGGCGGGAGCGCCGCGGCCGTCGCTGGCGGCATCGTGCCCATGTGTACCGGCTCCGATGGCGGCGGCTCGATCCGCATCCCCGCCTCGTTCTGCGGCTGCTACGGGATCAAGCCGAGCGCCGGCCGCATCCCCATCGCCAACGACGCCTACCCACACTGGAGTACCCATAGCACCCTCGGGCCGCTCACCATGACCGTGCGTGACGCCGCCCGTTACCTCGATTGCGCCGCCGGCCCCCACCCGAACGACCTCATCTCCCTCGATGCCCCCACCGGCCATTACGAACGTTCCCTCGACGGGCCAGCGCCTCGTCTCCGCCGCCTCGCCTGGAGCCGCGACCTCGGGTACGCCGCCGTCGATCCCTCCGTTGCCGATCTCGCCGAGGCCGCCGCCCGCGTCCTCGCCGCCGCCCTCGGCGCCGAGCTCGTCGAGGCGCACCCCGGCTTCGCCGACCCCATGCCCACCTGGTTCACCATCGGCGCGCCCGGCGACGCCGCCTACGTCGATACGATGACGCCCGCCCAGCGGGAGCTCCTCGAGCCCGGCTTCGCCGCCTTCGCCGAAAACGCCCGTGCCGTCACCGGCGTCCAGTACACCGCCGCCCTCGCCGACCGCCACACCCTCAACCGCCTGATGACCGCCTTCTTCGAGACCTACGACCTCCTCCTCACGCCCACCGTCTCCGCCCCGCCGTTCGCGGCCGAAGGCCCGCCTCCTCGCGTCATCGGCGGCCGCGAAGTAGGGCCCGCCGGGTTCATACCCTTCACCTACCCCTTCAATATCACAGGCCACCCGGCCGCGAGCGTCCCCGCCGGGCTCGATGCCGGCGGCATGCCCGTCGGCCTCCAGATCGTCGGGCCGCGCTTCAACGACGTCCTCGTCCTTCAGGCCAGCGCCGCCTTCGAAGCGGCCCAGCCCTGGCCGCTGACCGCGCCCGGGAGCGCAGTGCCGGGGTAAGGAGTGCCAGAGTATCGGACGCACGACTGTGGGTGGCGGCCGGCGCTCTGCGTTCCGCCCTTTCCGGTTACGTGCCGCCGGGCCGCGGCCGCTTGACGTGGTTGACTAACTGGACCAAGCTTGAACGATGGCTACTGAAGTCACCGTTCACGAAGCCAAGACCCACCTCTCGCGCCTCCTCGCCCGCGTCGAAGCCGGCGAAGAGATCGTGATCAAGCGCGGGCAGAAGCCGATCGCCCGGCTGAGCGCCCTTCCCCCGGCGCCGAAGGAGCGCCGCGTGCTTGGCGGGGACGAGGGCCTGTTCACGATTCCTGAAGATTTCGACGACCTCCCCGAGGACATCCTCGCTGCCTTCGAAGGTGACGACCCCGAAGACCCCTTCAACAAGTACCCCGTGACGTTCCCTCCGTGAGGTTCATGATCGATACGCAGGCGTTTCTCTGGCTGACGTCAGCCCCAGGCCGGCTCTCGGCCGAAGCGCGGGGAATCTTGGGTGATCCGGCGAATACCGTTCTTCTTTCGTACGTCGTGCCCTGGGAGATCGCTATCAAGGCCGCCATCGGCAAGCTGCCACTCCCGTTAAGCGTGCATGAGTACGTGGTCACGCGGGCGCGGCGGCACTCGCTCGAGTTCCTCCCCATCACCCTCGACCACGTCACGCACGTCGCGACGCTGCCCCTCCACCATCGCGACCCGTTCGACCGCCTGCTTATCGCCCAGGCGCAGCGCGAGGGCCTTCCCCTGCTGACGGCGGACCGCCGCCTCGCGCAGTACGGGGTAGCGATCATCGCGGCGGCCTGACCTCGGAGCCGACGCACCTTGGTTGGCTGCCCGGGTAGGGTCACCGTTTGTCCCGATCCCCGAAACACGTTCGTAACATCCGCGAAATCAACCGGAAACCGCTCCGAAATTCTCGCGAAATCGCCGCCCCTTAACGTCCCCTTCACAACCGGCCTGCGCCTCGCGGGATGCGCTGTCGGCCACTTTTTGGAGGATTCGGATGGAACTGGATAGCGGCAACATCGCATGGATGCTCATAGCCTCGGCCCTCGTGCTCGTCATGACGCCGGCCCTGGGCTTCTTCTATGGTGGCCTCACCCGTAACAAGAACGTTCTCGCCACGATTATGCAGTCGTTCATCACGACCGGCGTCGTGGCGATCATCTGGGTCGTCGTTGGCTATTCACTCGCGTTCGGCCCAGACCAGGGCCTCGGCCTCATCGGCAACTTCGATTGGTTCGGGCTCAAGGACGTCTCCGGCGTACCCGGCGGCCCCGTTGCCGCCGGCATTCTCGAAGATGGCACGGTCGACCCGGACAACCCCGGCGTCTTCTACGGCTTCGGCATCCCCCACCTGCTCTTCATGGCCTTCCAGCTCATGTTCGCCATCATCACACCCGCCCTCATCACTGGCGCCTTCGCCGAACGCGCCAAGTTCGGGCCCTTCCTCATCTTCACCGCCCTCTGGTCCCTCCTCGTCTATGTCCCCGTCGCTCACTGGGTCTTCGCCTACGATGGCTGGCTCAGCGCCTTCAGCACGGCAGGCACCGATGTCGGCATCAACTCGCTCGACTTCGCCGGCGGCCTCGCCATCCACGTCAACGCCGGCTTCGCCGCCATCGCCGCCGTTCTCGTCTTCGGCAAGCGCAAAGGCTACGGCAAGGAATCCATGGAGCCGCACGACATTACCATGGTCGTCCTCGGCGCCGCCATCCTCTGGTTCGGTTGGTTCGGCTTCAACGCCGGAAGTGCCGGAGGCGCCAATAGCCAGGCCGTCTACGCCTTCGTCAACACCGCCATCGCCGCCTCCGTCGCCGGCCTCACCTGGACGCTCATCGCCTGGAAGATGTCCGGCAAGCCCAGCGTCGTCGGCGCCGCTTCCGGCGTCGTCGCCGGCCTCGTCGCCATCACCCCCGCCTCTGGCTATGTCGAACCGATGTCCGCCATCGCCATCGGCCTTGGCGCCGGCGTCTTCTGCTACCTCGCCGTCCGCCTCCGCGCCAGGCTCGGCTTCGATGACTCGCTCGACGTCGTCGGTGTTCACGGCGTCGGCGGCATGTGGGGCGCCATGGCCACCGGCATCTTCGCCGTCGCCAGCGTCAGCGGTCTGCCCTACGCCGAAGGCCTCATCGAAGGCGAATGGCGCCGCTTCACCGATAGCCTCATCGGCATCGGCGCCATCGCCGCCTACTCCTTCGTCGTCACCTTCATCCTCCTCAAGGTCCTCGATATCACCATGGGCATCCGCGTCAGCGAAGAGGACGAAGAACTCGGCCTCGACGTCACCCAGCACGGCGAACGCGCCTACACTGGCGATGAAGGGAGTGGCGTGCCAATGCAGCCCGGCCCTATCCTCCCCGCACCGGCCGCCAACTACAGCGCCACCCTCGCCCAACAGCACGGCTCAGGGTCCGTCACCACCCCGACAGGAGGCAACTAAGTGAAGAAGATCGAAGCTATCATTCGCCCTGAAAAGCTGAATGACGTCAAACAGGCCCTCGACGACCTCGGCATCCACGGGATGAACTTCATCCAGGTGACAGGCCGCGGCGCACAACGCGGCATCGTCCACCAGGGCCGTGGCGGTGAAAGCGTCACCGTCGATATGCTCCCCAAGATCAAGCTCGAAGTCGTCGTCGCCGATATGGCCGTCGATCGCGCCATCGACGCCATCATCCGCGCCGCCCGCACCGGCAACATCGGCGACGGCAAGATCTTCGTCATCCCCGTCGAAGAAGCCGTCCGCGTCCGAACCGGCGAACGCGGCGACGTCGCCGTCTGACCGCCTCCAGCCATCTGAACTCCAAGGGAAGGGCCACACCTCGCGATAGGTGTGGCCCTTCCCTTGGCCCCCATCGATTGCTCAGTAGCCCGCGCGTCAGCAAGGGCATGCGTCCCGCGTCCCCAACCGCCCGTCCCGCCATCCCTGAAACACCCTCGTAACAATCCCGAAACCTTCGCGAAACACACCGCCGATAGCGTCGCCTCTCTGCGCACGCACCCGCGCCTCCTCCCGGCGGCCGTCGCGGCGTGACCCTCCGATCAGGTGGCCCCCATGCAGATCGATACCGGCAACACCGCCTGGATGCTCATCGCCTCTGGCCTCGTCCTCCTTATGACTCCCGGCCTTGGCTTCTTCTACGGCGGCCTCACCCGCGGCAAGAACGTCATCGCCACGATCATGCAGTCCCTCATCAGTATCAGCGTCGTCGGCCTGCTCTGGCTCGTCGTTGGCTACTCGCTCGCCTTCGGGCCAGACCACTGGGGGCTCATCGGCGATTTCAGCTGGTTCGGCCTGCGCGATGTCGGCGGCCTGCCCGGCGGGCCCAACGGCGCCATCTACGGCGCCGTCACCCTCGGCGCCGATGGCTCCCCCGTCGCCGGCGTCCCCCACATCATCTTCATGGCCTTCCAGCTCATGTTCGCCATCATCACCCCAGCCCTCATCACCGGCGCCTTCGCCGAGCGCGCGAAGTTCGGACCCTTCCTTATCTTCACCATCCTCTGGTCCCTCCTCGTCTACATTCCGATAGCACACTGGGTGTTCGCCTACGACGGCTGGCTCAGCGTCCTCTCCTCCTCCGGCGCCGCCGACCAGGGCCTCAACGCTCTCGACTTCGCCGGCGGCATCGCCATCCACGTCAGCGCTGGCACCGCCGCCCTCGCCGCCGTCATCGTCTTTGGCCGCCGCAAAGGCTTTGGCGTAGTGCCCATGGAGCCCCACGACATCACGATGGTCATCCTCGGGACGGCCCTCCTCTGGTTCGGCTGGTTCGGCTTCAACGCCGGCAGTGCCGGTGGAGCAACCTCCCAGGCGGCCTACGCCTTCGTCAACACCACCGCTTCCGGACTCGCCGCAGCCCTCGTCTGGATGCTCCTCAGCTGGAAGTTCTCCGGCAAGCCCAGCGTCCTCGGCACTACCGCCGGGGCCGTCGCCTGCCTCGCCGCCATCACCCCCGCCTCCGGCTTCATCGAGCCGATGGAGGCCATCCTCATCGGCCTCGTCTCCGGCGGCCTCTGTTTCTTCGCCGTCCGTTACCGCGCCAGGCTTGGCTTCGATGACTCGCTCGACGTCGTCGGCGTCCACGGCGTCGGCGGCATCTGGGGCTCGCTCGCCTGCGGCCTCTTTGCCACCGCCTCCGTCAGCGGCATCGCCTACGCCGATGGCGCCTTCCACGGCAACGTCAGCCAGCTCTGGGACCAGTTCGTCGGCGTCTCCGTCGTCGGTACCTTCTCCTTTGTGATGACCTTCGTCATCCTCAAAATGCTCGACATCGTCTGGGGCATTCGCGTCTCCGAAGACGAAGAGGAGCTCGGCCTCGACATGGTTATCCACGGTGAACGCGCCTACGCCGGGAACGAAGGCGGCATCGCCTTCGTTCCCGGCCCCCAACACCCCCCCCCCCCCCCCCCCCAACCCCGAGGCCCCACCCCCCCCACCCCCCCGGAAAACAAAAATAAAAAACCCCCCCCCCCCCCCGGGG
>JANMTH010000408.1:0-1643 GCA_031390305.1 Thermoflexaceae bacterium | reverse complement strand
GGCCGTCAGCCGGGGGCCGATGCGCACCTTTCCAGAGGAAGCCTGTACCGCCACGCCGCCGAACTCGACCACGCCTGTGCCGGTTCGCAGCACGCGGCCGAGGTCGGTGAGCCGGCGGCGATTCGTCTCCATCGTGAGGTGATAGAAGGCAGCCTCCCGCTCGATGACCAGCGCCCGTGCCTCGGCCGGCAGCGAGCGCAGGCTTGCCAGGGCGAAGATCGACCCCACCGGACCACGTTGCGCCGGGACGGCGCCGTACGATTGCTTCTCCACGCCCTCGAACACTTCGCGCGCGCTTTGGGCCAACCCGAGGAGGGCCTGGCGCACCGCCGGGTTGATGGCTTCGAGCGCCGGGAGGGTCTGGTGACGCAAGCGATTGCGGGTCGCCGCTTCGATGTCGTCGTTCGAGCTGTCGATGAGCGGTGTCACCCCGGAGGCCGCGCAGAAGGCGACGGTCTCGGCCCGCCGCCGCTCCAACAGCGGGCGGATGAGGCGGAGCGAGGGCGCTCCCGGAATCGGCCCCGAGGGGAGCATCCCGCGGATGCCCCGCACGCCCGTCCCCCGGAGCACGCGCATCAACACGGTCTCCGCCTGGTCGTCCGCCGTATGGCCCGTGGCGAGGGCGTCAAAGCGCTTTTCGGCCGCGAGGAAGGCGAGGAACTGGTAGCGCATCCGGCGAGCGGTCTCTTCGATCCCCGCCTTCCGCTCGCGCGCGACCCTGGCCACATCCCCTTCGCCCGTGAAGCAAGAGATAGCTCGCTCAGCGCAGAAGGCCCGCACCCACTCCATGTCGTCGTTCGAGGCCGGACGCAGTTGATGGTCGAAGTGGATCGCCGCCAGTTCGAGGCCGAACTGTTCCCGCAGCTCGATCAACGCGAGTAGTAGCGCGACCGAGTCGGGACCGCCCGAGACGGCGACGAGGACCCGCGGAGCGCTCCGAAAGAGCCGCTCGCCTTCGGCGAATCGCCCAACGTCGCGCACAAATTCCTGTTTCATTGCGTTGTCAGCGAGGAAAGAGCCGTTCCCACCATTCGCCGATGGGGGCCGTCTCCTGCTTTTCCGGTGGGCTGATAACGACGAACGCGATCTCACCATCACGGGTGTAGCCCAACCGGCGGCGCGCTTCCTGTTCGACGTACGCGTCCGAAGCGACGTACCGTTTGACGGCCTCGATGTACGCCTTCTTGTTTTCGAGCCGCGCCAATTCTCGCTCTGCTTCGGAACGGTCCTGTGGGACCTGGCGACTGTTCACGGCGCTGTCCACAGTCGAGTACGTGAACCAGCCCGCTACCAGTAAACAGCCGACGAAAAACAGGCGTGCACGGCTGTTCAAAAAATTCCGCATCAACGTGAGTCCCAAGCTACGATGCGTCCGATCAAGGTTCAAGCACCTCGAGGTGGCAGCGGTCGTTCAGTTTCCGTACGAAGGTGCGGCCATCGTGGAGCGAGACGGAAGTTACGGAGGCGAGGTCTATCCCGAGCGACCGGAAGAGTTCCGGCTCGAGCCCGAGGAGACGGCAGAGCAGGACCTTCGTCACGAAGTTGTGCGAGACGACGGCGACCACCTCTTCAGGGTGTTCCCGGAGGTCGGCGATGAGCGGGGCGAGGCGCGCGTCGAGGTCGGCGATGCTCTCGCCGCCCGG
>JANMTH010000396.1:0-10772 GCA_031390305.1 Thermoflexaceae bacterium | reverse complement strand
GGCAACACCGTCGCGGACCTGGCGATCGTCGGCGACGAAACCTACGTTCGCCGCTACCTGAAGCGCCTCTCCGAGATCGGTGTTGCCGGAGCCCTCGGCCGCGATCACCTGCTTGTACGAGTAGATCTGGCCGTAAACCTGCCAGACCTTCGCGCAGGACTCTTGCGCCGACTGTTCCTTCGAGGTGATGGCGATGGGCATGCCGCTGAGGACGCGCGGGGCCGGGCGTCCGGCCCCGCGCGCCGCCTGGGTGATCGCCGGGATGACCGTCTGCTCGATGTAGTTCGGCCCGCACCAGAAGAGGCTCGTGCCGTCCGCCAACTCTCCCGTCACCTTCAGCATCGCTGGCCCGAGCGCCGCTACGAGGACCTGGGGGACGGGCGCGCCCGGAACATCCAGCCGGGTGAAGGGCGCGTTGTTGAGCCGCGATCGGTACTCCTCGCCGGCGTAATCGACCTTCTCTCCGCGGAGTAGCGGCATCAGGACCGATAGGTAGTCGCGCAGATGGCGGGCTGGCTTCGCCCAGTGCAGGCCCTGCCAGTCCTCGACGATGAACTTGTGGCTCAGGCCGATTCCCAGGGTGAAGCGGCCGCCAGTGGCGAGGGATGTGGTCAGGGCCTGTTGGGCCATCACCATCGGGTGGCGCGGGTACGTAGGGACGACCGCCGTGCCGAGTTCAATCCGGCTGGTGGCCGCGCCCGCCATCGCGAGGACGGTCATCGCGTCGAAGTTCAGATGGTTGCCGATCCAGGCAGAGGGCAGGCCATCGTCTTCGGCCCGCCTGAAGCGCTCGATCATCCCGGCGATTCCGGTTTGCGAGGATGGGAAGGGCGGACTCGTTGTGATCTTCAAGAAACGTCTCCTCAGGTACTGGCGCTCCGTTCGGGGGTCTGGCGCCATGGACGCCCGCGGGAGCGTCCGAATGCAGATGGAGTATAGGCGAGAGCGGGACCCTGTTTGAGCCTGCCGCCCAGCCGTCCGGACACGCGCCTCTCGCTCACGCCCTTGAGGATGGCGAGGGTTACGCGCGCCGCCGCTTAAGCCCGCGCCATCCCCCACTCCACGCTGTTCTCCAGGATTTTCTGGAAGCCGGCCGTCTCCCAGGTCTGGCGGAGCATGGGCGGCGTCTTGCCCTCGGGATCGACGCTCTTGTCCACGAACGACTGGACGTTGCAGTCGGGCGCGTGGGCGTGGCCAAGGGCAACGTAGGCGACGCCACCTTCGCCCACATCTTTCTGGTAGGCGATGACGCGGGTCTTTCCATCCGCCAGGAGGGCGGTGTCCTTCTCGTAGACGAAACCGAAGCCCGCGGGACCCGGGTCAGGCCCCAGTTCGGCCGTGAGGAGGACGCGCGAGCCGGGCAGGTCCTGGACTTCGATCATGTACGGCTCGTCGATCACTTCGAACTGACGGGGGACGCCGCGCATCAACGGGTGAACATCGTCGGCGAGATCGACGTTGAACCGGCGCACGGGTGGATGGTTGATGAAGAAACCGCCGAGGGCGCGATGGTGGGCCATCTTCACCATCGTCCGGGAGCGCGATCCCTCGACGCGCGCGGCCTTGCCGCCACTGGTGCCGTGGAGGCCGAGCCAACGTCCGCCCTCCGCCATCCAGCGTTCAACGAACGCGGCCTGCGGATCGGCGAGCACAGGCCCTGCGACGTAGGTGATCAACAGCCGGGCGAGCGGGAGCCAGCGCTCGATGTCGGCGAAATCGTTGCCGACACCGCAACGCACGCCCTGACGCTCCAGGTTTTCCAGCAGGCGAAGGCGGGCGAAGTCGTGGTCGTGGCCAGCCATCTGGCCTAACGGGAAGCCTCCCGTGATGACATGTGCGCGGAACGGCAGGTCGGACATCGAACCCTCCAAGCCTCGGCGGCGGCGCTCATCCTACGCGCACGGCGCCGCCCGTGCAGCGCCGGAATGTCGGCCGGTTCTCGGCGGGGTGGCATACTCCTGCCGTGACGCCCATCGTGCAGTACGCCACAGCCAGCGACGGTGTCCGCATCGCCTACGCGACGCACGGGGGCGGGCCGGGCACACCACTCCTCGTCGTCGCGCCGCCATTTCTTTCCCACGTCCTCGCGAGTCAGGATACGGACCGCGAGCGCGTCGAGGCGTTCTCCGCGAAGTTGGGCCGCCACCGCCTCGTCGTTCACTACGACCCTCGAGGGTCGGGCCTCTCGGACCGTGACGCGGTGAACTGGAGCTTCGGCACCCGTCTGGCGGACATCGAGACGCTCTTCCGGGCCACCGGGATCGACCGTTTCTCCATCTATGCCCGGCTCACCGGCGCGGCTTTGGCCGTGGCCTACGCCGCGAATCATCCGCTCGCCGTCGCGGCTCTCGCCCTCGAAGATCCCGTTCTCCGGCCCGGTGACCTCTGGAGCGGGAATCCGACCAGGACGTTGGCCCGATCGTTGGAGAGCGATTGGCCCCGCTTCACGTCGGCGTTCGCGCCCTCAGGCGAAGACGCGCTCCTGCGGGCCGCGGTCGATAGCTCAGCCTTCCGGGCGATGGCTGCCGCGGAACTCGGAATCGATGTGACGCCCCTGCTGAAGGAACTGCGCATCCCCCGCTGGTCGCTGACGACGGCCCACTGGGATGGACCGCTTGGGCCGCGCGCGCCGCTTTCCCGGGTACGGCAGTTGGCCCGCCCCGCGAAGGGACCGGCCTGGGGCCCGCTCGCGGCCGCGCTGGAGCGCTTCGACCGCGAGCGGCGCGAGCCCCCGGAGCAGAGCGGCCTCGCCCCTGCCCCGTTCGCGCCATAGCATTGGCCTATCCCGAATTCTGAAGGGGCCGGCCGCCCCGGGCGAGACCGAATGACGCGATCCAACGCGGCGATGGACCACCTCCTGCGCGTCCTCTCGCTCGAACCGAAGGGCGCTGACCGTTTCCAGGCGTCCACAGAGCAGGAGGAGGGACGGCTGTTCGGTGGGCTCATCCTTGGCCAGGCCGTGATGGCCGCTGGCCGGACCGTCGAGTCGGGCACGATCCATTCGCTCCACGCCTACTTTCTCCGCGCCGGGCGGCCCGCGAAACCCATCGACTACGCCGTCGAGCGGATCCGCGACGGGCGAAACTTCACGGGCCGCCGGGTGAGCGCCTACCAGGACGGCGGCGATATGATCTTCGAGGCTTCGATTAGCTTCACCGCCGCCGAAGAGGGTGTGTCCTACCAGGAGCCGATGCCCTCCGCCGAAGGCCCAGAGGGCATGCCCGCCTGGTGGGAGACGCTCGAATCGCCGCCCGACCAACAGCGCGAACGTGTGCACCGGCGCTGGATTAACCCGATCCACGTCGTCGCCGCCGAAAAAGGCGGTTCACAGCGGCCGGTGAGCGAGCGCCTGCCCCATCGCAAGGTCTGGGGAAAGCCGATGGGCCCCCTGCCGGAAGACCCGCTCTTTCACGCCGCCGCCATCGCCTACTTCAGCGACAGCGGGATGATCGCGACCGTTGCCTCAGGCCTCGGCATGTGGCAGCCCGGTGGAGCGACCGCCAGCCTCGATCACGCCATCTGGTGGCATCACCCGCCCCGCTTCGATGACTGGCTGCTTTACATCACCGATAGCCCGGTGGCCCATGCCGCACGCGGGCTGATCTGGGGCGGGATGTACTCGACAGGCGGCGTCCGTACGGTCTCCGTCGCGCAGGAAGGCCTCTTCCGCACGCCGCGACCGGCCGCGAGGTAGCCGCGTGGCGCAGCTCTACTGGGTCGGCGGGTTCCCCCCGGCGCGGGTCGCCGTCGCGTCACGGCCACGGGGCGGCGACTGGCTGTACGACGACATGGCGGCCATGAGGGGGGCCGGCCTCGATATCCTCGTGTCCGCGCTGCCCCCCGAAGAAGCCCGGCTGGTCTGGTTGCAGGACGAAGGCGAAGCGGCACGCGCCGCTGGCCTCGAATTCGTCCACTTCCCCGTACCGAACCTCCTCACGCCCGAGGTGACGGCGGCCGCGCCAGTGCTCGCGGGGCTGGCCGAGCGTGTGAGAGCGGGCGCGGCCGTGGCCGCTCACTGCTACGCCGGCCAGGGCCGCTCGCCCATGCTCATCGCCTCGGTCCTTGCCCTCCTCGGCCACGATCCGGACGCTATCTGGCACCACATCCGGCTGGCGCGGGGGATTCCCGTGCCCGATACGGACATCCAGCGCAGATGGGTACGAGAACTCGCGGTATACTTCGCGAATGGAAAGCGAAACCCCGGAAGCGACTAATCCCAACAAGACGACCCTGATCATGGTCTCGGACTTCGTCTGACCCTGGTGCTATGTCGGCCTCGTTGAGGTCGAGAAGCTCAAGGAGAAGTACGACATCGAGGTCCGCTTCGCGCCCTTCTTCCTCGACCCTTCGACGCCGCCGGAAGGCAAGCCCAGGCGACAGATGACACAGCCCGGCGACCCGCCTTCGGCCCTGGAGCAGCGCGGCACGGAGCTCGGGATCGCGTTCACGCGCGGCCGCACCTGGTCGAGCAACTCCTACCTCGCCCTCCAGGCGGGCGAATGGGCCGGTGAGCGGCCGGACGGCGACGGCTTCCACCGGGCGATGCTCAAGGCCTACTTCGAGGATCTCGCCGATATCGGGACCGTCGATGGCATCGTCGCCATCGCCGAGGCGGCCGGGCTGCCCGGGAGCGAACTCCGCGCTGCCCTGGAAGCGGGCACCTTCAAGCAGCAGACCGATGACGGCCTTCGCTGGTCCCACGGCATCGGCGTCACCGCCGTGCCCACGTTCGTCTTCGACGACAAGTACGGCGTCGTTGGCGCACAGCCATACGAAGTGTTGGAAGAGATGATGCGGGAGATGGGCAAGGTCCCGCGCGGTTAGGCCCGGCGAGCGGCCTGGGCTTCGAGCGCCCGGTCGGCATCCCGCAGGCGGTGGGCAAGCGTGCGCATGACTTCGATCGCGAAGAAGGGGTTGCGGCTCACCTGACGGGTGAATGTGGCCTGATCGATCTCGACCACCCGGCATCCCGTGCGCGCCACGGCCGTGGCGGTGCGGGGAGCTGATTCGAGCATCCCCATCTCGCCGAAGAAGCCGTCCACGCCCACGGTCTCAACCAGGGCCCCGGCGACGAAGAGGTCGATTTCGCCCGCCTGCACGGCAAGCATTGCCGAGGCGGGTTCGCCCGCCGAAAAGATGACATCGCCAGCCTGGTACTCCCGGCCGCCGGGTTCGTGCGCGAAGATGCTCGTAGCCATGGCTGCCGAAGCTATCCGCGCCGTGTTAACGGAGAATGAACGGAGGCAGCGCCGGGGTAGCTGTTAGCTTCTGGCTACTAGCTTCTAGCTACTAGTGAGGTCGTTCGTATCCTTACTAACAGCTAACAGCTAACAGCTAACAGCTAACAGCTAACAGCTAACAGCTAACAGCTACTCTTCGAAGAGCTGAAAGAGTACGCCGCCGCTCTCCTTCGGGTGGATGAATGTGTGGCGCCTCCAGTCGCTTTCGATGACGCCGCCGAACGGCGTGATCCCCTGGCCGCGCAACGCTTCCGCGGCCGCATCCACCGATTCCACTTCGCAGCAGATGTGGTGCATCCCGGGGCGGCGCGTTTCGATGAACTTCTGGACGAAGCTGTCGGGGCGTGTGGGCGCCATCATTTCGAACTGCAGCTGGCTGTTGGGGATCCGCATCACACAGCCGTCGTAGCCCAGTTCGCCGTCGGTCCAGCGGGAGAGGGCCTCCATCCCGAAGACGCGCTCCTGCCAGGCGACCTGCTTCTCAAGGTCAGGCACGGCCATGGAGACGTGATCGACGCGCTTCAGGCCTACCGCGCCTCCGGTCGTCGAGCGGTCGGCCCCGGGCGGGAACTTGTAGGGTTCGAAGATCTGCCAGAGGATGCCGCCGCTGTCCTTCGGGTGGATGTAGGTGAGCCGCCACATGCCATCGTTCGTGATTCCGCCGAGGGGCTTCATGCCGAGCGCCTCGATCTCGGCGGCGGCCGCCTCAATGCTCTCGACTTCGACTGTGATGTGGTGGAGGCCGGGGCCGCCATCATCGAGGAACTTCTGGACGAAGCTCTTCGGGCCAACGGGCGAGATGACCTCGAACTCGATGTCGGTGCCTGGAACCTGGCTGACGAAGCCATCGAAATCGCCGCCGCCGGCCGGGAAACTATGGAGGAGCTTGAAACCGAGCACCCGTTCGAGGAAGGCGGACTGCGCCTTCCAATCGGCGTGGCCCATGCTGATGTGGTCGACCTTCTTGAGCGAGATCATCCGTCGTCCTGGTGTGTGGTTGAGTACGGAGATCCTACGGCGCCCGTCCGTTCTGTTCACTGAGCCCCGGCGCCAGTGATACCGTGGGCCGATGAATGACGCACGGCCGCCGCGGGCCACACTCCTGGTGAACCCCGCGGCGCGGCGCGTCCAGCGCGGCTTCGATCCCGCCCGCCTCCACCGCTACCTCGAGCGCCATACGGCCGGCACGCGTCTCGCCGTCCCCACTTCGCGGGCCGAAGCGGTGCGCGAAGCGCGGCTGGCGGCCGAGCGGGGCGACGACCTGATGTTCGCCCTTGGCGGCGATGGCACGCAGCGCGACGCCGCCGAGGGCCTGGCCGGGTCGGAGACCGCGCTGGCGGCGCTGCCCGGCGGGACGGTCAACATCTGGTGCCGGGAGGCGGGCATCCCGAAGTCCATCCGCGCGGCAGCCGAGGCTCTCCTTGGGGGCCAGACGCTCCGCATCGACCTCGGCGAGGCGAACGGCCGGCCGTTCCTCCTGATGGCCTCACTCGGTTGGGACGCGGCCGTGGCGCGAGGCGTCTCCCCGGGCCTGAAGCGCCGGTTCGGCGACTACGCGTACATCCTCCAGGCGCTTCGGATGGCCCCCGGACTTCGTTCGACGCCAGCGCGCTGGCGCTCCGGGTTGATGCTCCAGGAACGGCGTCTCGCGATCATGGTCGTGAGCAACACGCGAATCTACGGCGGCCGCGTGCGATTCACTCCCGAATCGACGGCGACCGATGGCCTGCTCGATATCGCCGCGCTCTGTCCGGCCTCCCTCGTCGAGGTGGCGCGGCTTGCCGCCAAAGTCCCCTTCCAGCGGTTGACCGGTGACGCGGCGGTAGTCGAGCTTCGGGCCGCCGAACTGACGGTCGAGACGCCCGGCATTCCGATCCAGCTCGATGGCGACTACGCGGGTGAGACGCCGGTGGTGTTCTCCGTCTCGCCAGGTGTGCTCGCGGTTCGAGTTCCGGGCGGGCCGCTTCCCGCCGTTCTCGCGGGGAGCCGAATCGCTACTCCCCTTCGAACCGGGTGACCGCGCCGGCGGAGACGACGAATCGTCCCGAGGCCCGCGTCATCACCTCACGGACGCGGTCCGGTTCGGCCGTCGTCACGATCGTTTGTTGGAAGTTATCGAAGAACTCGAGGACGCCTCTGCGGCGGCGGGTATCCAGTTCGCTGAGGACGTCGTCGAGAAGGACGACGGGGTCGTCGCCCAGCGATTTGCGGAGGAAGCTCGCTTCGGCCAGGCGCATCGCCAGCGCCGCCGTCCGTTGCTGGGCGCGGGACCCGAACGCATCGGCCGCGAGATGGTTGATCTCCACCACGATGTCGTCCCGGTGTGGGCCGGCGAGGGTCGATCCGGCGTGGATCTCCCGCGTGCGCAGGCCCGCCAACGCGCGCAACATTCGCGCCGTCCATTCGGTCTCATCGATCGGGCAGTCGATCTCGTCGAGGCCGCCGATCGATGGTTTGTAGGTGAGCTGGAGACTCTCCTGTCCGTCGCTGAGCCGGTCCATCTGGAGCTGCGCCTGGGCGACGAGGTGGCCCAGGGCCTCGCCCCGCGCGAGCATGATGATCCCGCTGACATGCGCGAGTTCCTGGTCCCAGAAGTTCAGCTCGGTAGGCGCGGCCTCACGAGCCTGAACGCGCTTGAGCAGGCTGTTTCGCTGCTGGACGACGCGCTGGTAGCGTTGCATCGCTCGCAGATACCCGCGATCGACCTGGGAGATCATCATGTCGAGGTAGCGGCGGCGAAGGAGCGGTGGTCCCGCCACGATTTCGATGTCCAGCGTGGTAAAGAGAACGGCGGCGAGTTGCCCGACGGCCTCGGAGGCCCGCTTCGCGATGCCATTCACGCGGACGCGCTTCCCCGCTCGGTGTGCCGGGTCGGTGGTCCGGCCAACGATCGCCACTTCCATCAGCAGGTTTCCGGCCGAACGCTCGACCTGGCAGGTGAGCCGCGCGACGGGGAAATCGGACTGAACGATCTCGTGGCGGACAAGGTCGGCATCGGTGCTCGCGCGGCTCGATCGCAGCGTCGAAAGCAGATAGATCGCCTCAAGCAGGTTGCTCTTGCCCTGGGCGTTATCACCGACCACCAGATTGAGGCCCTTCTCAAGCTGGACACTCGCCCGGCCATAGTTCCGGAAGTTCGTGATCTGGAGGTCGAAGATGAACACGGTGGACGGCCAGTATAGCCAGAATCATTAGCGTCTGCCCAACCGTTCGTAAACGCGGAAGGGGCCGCTTCGGTGAATTGATCACCCGCCTAAGCAGTCGAGTTGTCTACCGGCGATGGGCGCACGTATAATCGGCACATTGGCATAGGCGGGTGAACCCAGTGAAGGTCCAGGTTCTTCAGGAAAATCTTCAGCGTGGCCTCGGTATCGTTGGCCGGGCCGTCGCCACGCGTTCGACGCTTCCGATTACGGCGAACGTCCTCCTCCAGACGGACAACGGCCGTTTGAAGCTCGCGGCGACCGACCTCGACATCGCGATCAGCGCCTGGGTAGGCGCCAAGATCGACGACGAAGGGGCGACGACCGTGCCTTCGCGGTTGATTACCGACTTCGTCTCCTCGCTTCCCTCGGCCACCGTGAACCTCGAGATCCCCGAACGGGGCCGGACGGTGCGGCTCGAGTGCGCCCGTAATGAGTCCAGCATCAACGCCATGGACGCGGAAGATTTCCCGCGTATCCAGAGCATCAAGGACGGCATCGCCGTCGAACTCGACCCAAAGGCCCTTCGCCGTGCCATCGACCGCGTCGAATTCGCGGCCGCAAGCGACGATTCCCGGCCAGTGCTCACTGGCGTGCAGGTGAAGATCGAAGGGACGAAGCTGACCTTGGCCTCGGCCGACGGCTTCCGCCTCGCGGTCGCCGAGATCACGCTCCCGGTAGCTCCCGCCGAGCCGATCGAGGTCATCATTCCGGCCCGCGCCCTGCGGGAACTCGGCCGGCTGATCGTCGATGCAAACGAACAGGTGGAGATGCGGATCAACCAGCAGCGGACGCAGGTGCAGTTCGCCCTGACGGACCTCGAACTGGTGGCCCAGCTCATCCAGGGTACCTTCCCGAACTACTCGCAGCTGATACCGGAGAACAGCACGACCAGGTGCACGGTCAACGTCGAGGAGTTCAAGCGAGAAGTCAGAATCGCCGCGATCTTCGCTCGCGATGGCAGCGGCATCATTAAGCTCCAGATCCAGGCAGGGACGAACGGCCTGCCTGGCGAAGTCATGGTCAGCGCGCGGGCGGACGAAGTGGGCAACAACGAAGGGAAAATCGATGCGGAGATCGATGGCGAGACATCGAAGATCGCCTTCAACAGCCGCTACCTCGCGGAAGTCCTGAACGCGCTCTCCGTCGAAAAGGTCGTGCTCGAAATGACGAGCCCCTCAAGCCAGGGCGTCTTCAAGCCGGTCGGCGAAGACGACTACGTCCACGTGGTCATGCCGATGTTCGTCCAGTGGTGAACGCGGTTATTCAGATTCTCCTTTAGCGATTCAAGCCGTTCCGTCGGAAAAGTCGATGTCCGGTGGGCCCCAGGCGAGCTTGATGGAGTCGGCGGGGGCAGTCAGATCGCGTTGCACGGCGGCTGACGACTGAAGTATCGAGCAGATGGCCGACGGCTGCGGCGTGAGCCCGGCCACTCACACGGGAGTCCGAGTACGGCCGACGGCCCGCCTGAGCGGCGGCTAGAGTGACTGCCCGTTGGTATTGGTCTATTCTGCCGCGGGACATCCTGCTCGCCCCAAGACACGCGCGCCGCAAGGTCGGTGCTTCGCCGCGCTGTTGCCGATGGTTTTTCCTGGAGGTGTGAATTTGCGAAAACAATCCCCGGTCCCGACTGAGTTCGACAAGCCCTTCTACGACGCTTGCAACGAAGAACGCCTGGTGGTCCAGCATTGCGCGGCATGCAACCGGTTTCAGTTTCCGCCGCGGATGATGTGTCCCCGCTGTGGCGGGGCGAACCTCGAGTGGCGGCAGGTGAGCGGCCGCGGCCGCATACAGAGCCGCGTCGTCGTATACGACAGCCCCGTCTCAACGCTCATCCCGGACCAACCCTTCAACGTGGCAACGATAGCCCTTGAAGAGGAACCGGAAGCGATCATGTTGTCCCACCTCCCCGGCGTCGCGGTTGATCAAGTGCCGATTGGAGCGACGGTCGAGGTGATTTTCGAAACGACGCCCGCAACGGGCCAAAAGGTCCCGGAGTGGAGAGTAGTGGGCTAGCCCACGAGTCGCCGCGATTCCGATGAAGACACGCACGAAGAGGAGAAGCGAGCTATGTCGATTCCTATCGCCCCCCATTCCTGGCATCGAAACCGAGAGGGCCTTGGGATTTGGGAAGGCCGGGGGAAGGTTGTAGCTACGGGTGTCGGGACGTCGCCTACGGCTCGGCGCTGGGACGAGAAGCCCGAGACAAGCCTGGGCGCGCTGACGATCATCGCTATTCGCAAGGCCATAGAGGACGCCGGAATCTCGCCCGACGAGATCGACGGAATTGTCTTGACACCGGAGTCTACCACTGGGGTTTCGAACGATC
>JANMTH010000392.1:0-2894 GCA_031390305.1 Thermoflexaceae bacterium | reverse complement strand
GGCAACACCTACCGGCACCCGGCCGTGCTGGCCAACTGGGCGGCCACCGTCGACCACCTCAGCGGCGGGCGCGTGCTGTTCGGCGTCGGCGCCGGCTGGCAGGAGAACGAGCACGCGCAGTACGGGATCGAGCTGCCGCCGCCCGGCGAGCGCCTGTCGCGCTTCGAGGAGGCCTGCCGGATCTGGCACGGGCTGCTGCGCGAGCCCACCACCACCCTCGACGGCCGCTACTACCAGCTGCACGACGCCATCTGTGAGCCCAAGCCGCTGCAGTCGCCGCTGCCGCTGCTCATCGGGGGCAAGGGCAACCGGATGCTGGGGATCGTCGCCCGCTACGCCGACGAGTGGAACGGCGTGAACATGAGCCCCGAGACGTTCGCCGGCAAGCTCGCCATCCTCGCTCAGCACTGTCAGGCAGAGGGCCGCGACCCGGCGGCGATCAAGAAGTCGATGATGTGCTTCGCCCTCGTCGGTCCGGATGAGGCGACCGTAGACGCCGCGACGACGCGTGTCATGTCGATGTTCGGCGCGCCAGCCGGGACATCGCTGGCCGATTTCCGCGTCGGGATGAAGGCCCGCGGGATGATCGCTGGCGGCACGGATGAAGTAGTCGACCAGCTCGGCAGGCTGGCCGAACTGGGTATGAGCGAAGTCCAGTTCCAGCACTTCAGCTTCGATTCCGACGATGTCCCGGAGTACCTCGCCGCCGAGATCGCGCCGCGCGTGAAGGCGCTGTAGTGGCAGCCGCCCGCCGAGGCATGATCTCGCTTTTCACCCCAGTAGACCGGCAGGTCATCGCTGGCGGCGAAGTCATCGGCTACCGGCTTATCCGCACGGCCAGCCGTGTCCGAACCGTCGGCCTCCGGATCGAACCCGATCAGTCCATCGTCGTTCGCGCCCCGCTCGATGTAAGCGAGGCGTTCATCGCTGACTTCGTTAGCCGCCGTGCCGCCTGGATTCGCGCCAGGCGCGGGCCGGCCGCTGGCCAGGATCCGGCGCGGCTCATGGGCGATGGCGATACGGTCCCCTTCCTCGGCGAGAGCCACACCCTTCGTTTCACCACCAGCGCGGCCCGGACGCCCGAGGTGAGCCGCACCGGTGAGGTCATCAGCGTGGCCCTCCCTGCTCAGAGCGCGCCCGGAGAGGCGGACGACGCTCTCGTCACCTGGTTCGCGGACGAAGCGTACCGCGAACTCGCCGCCGCGACCGCTCGTTGGGGGCCGCGGCTCGGCGTCGCCCCGAAGGCCGTGGTCGTCCGCAACCAGCGCACGCGCTGGGGCAGCTGCGCCGCCGACGGCGTCATTCGCTACAACTGGCGGCTTATCTTTCTCGCCCCGGCACTCGTCGATTTCGTCGTCGTCCACGAACTCGCCCACCTTCTGGAGGCGAACCACTCCCCACGCTTCTGGGCACACGTCGAAGGCCAGCTCCCGGACTATCGCGAACGCCGCAAGGCGCTAAACGCCAGCCGAACGTCGCTCCCCGCTTTCGCCCGGTGAGGCGTGCGAAGGCTCTCACGGCGCAGCATGGCCCGGTCTGGCCGCGAAGCCTCGCCCGGTCGACCCGCCTCCGCACTGCGTCTCCGCGTCCAACCGGCCGCGGGCGCAGCTCTGGCTCACCTGCCCGTGAACTGGGGGTCGCGCTTCTCCTGGAAGGCCTTCACCGCCTCGCGGTGGTCAGCCTTCGTCATCGAGATCTCCTCCAGCGCCAGCGAAAGCGGCAGCACGAGGTTGGAGACGAGCTTGATGAACTTGTTCACGGAGACTTTGGACGACTGGACCGCGTAGGGCGCGCCGGCGGCAAGCCGCTTCGCCAGGAAGAGGGCCTCGTTCAGCGCTTCGCCCTCATCGACGACCTTCTGGACTAGGCCCATCGCCATCGCCTCTTCGGCGGGGACGAGGTCGCCCGTCATCAGCATGTACTTGGCGCGGTTGACGCCGACGAGAAGCGGCCAGATGACCGCGCCGCCATCGCCGGCCGTGATCCCCATCTTCACGTGGGGGTCTCCGATGCGGGCGTTGCGCGAGGCGATGACGACATCGCAGAGGAGGGCGATCGTCGCCCCCAGGCCCGCCGCCGCGCCGTTCACCGCCGCGATGATCGGCTTCTCCACATCCAGCATGTTGTCCACGATTCGCCGGGCCTCCTGAATCATCGGCAGGCCGGTTTTCGTGGTCATGTTCGAACTCGGCGAAAAATCGCCACCCGCGCAGAACGCCCGCCCGGCGCCAGTAAGGACAGCGGCCCGGACATCCGGGTCGGCCTGGAGATCGAGCCAGATGGTCGTGAGTTCCGAGTGCATCGCGCCGTTGACGGCGTTCAGCCGCTCCGGGCGGTTGAGCGTGAGGATGGCGACGCCATCGGGCCGCTTCTCGATCGTGATCGTCTCATAGTTCGCCTGGTCCAGCATCGTAAGCCTCCGGGAAGGGGATGCGCCGGAGTATACGCCGGGCGGGGGCGGGCAACGAGGTTGAAAGCTTCAGGAACTCGAGTTGCGGCGTACGAGCTACGGAGGGTAAGACATGGTAGATGTCTCGTGGACCTGCACCAAGATGCGCTCAATGTACTGTACTGCGAACAGACGGGTCGTGCTCCTAGCTCCCACATGTGCTGCGTGATTTCTCTCTGTGAGGAGAGCTTGGATGTTCCGTAGTCTTGTGCTCTCAAGAAAGCCTGCGGCCTGGAGCGCATCGAGGAGATCATGGTCCCTGACATCTCTTACGGAGAACCTGGTTCGCGGCTTTTTCTTCAGCTGGAGGTGCTTGTTCAATACGAAGAACTGGTCGGTCCAACAGGTCTCATGGATCCAGTCAACGAGCGCGGCCCAAGATGCGACAACGGACAGGTCAAATAGTTCGACCTCGATCGCCTGCAGCGCTTGGGAAATTGCATTC
>JANMTH010000329.1:0-6245 GCA_031390305.1 Thermoflexaceae bacterium | reverse complement strand
TCCCTACGCCTGGCGTTCGACCCTGAATCGGCGTTCGCCCCTTTCCCTCCGGCGGAAGGTCGTCCTCGCCCTCTCCGTCTCCAAGGTCCACTCCTTCTGGATGGCCCAGTGGTACATCGTGACGCTCGGCGTCTTCCTGCCCTCAAAGCTCGCCGGGACGTTCGGCGCGCCGATGCCGTCGTGGTGGACGCACCGTTACCCCGTGCCCGGCCCCGGCTGGCACCCCGAAAACATCATCGCACCCCAGCGCTGGCTGGCGTTCGACGATACGGGCATCGTTGAGCCGACGATGTGGCTGAACGTTCCGGGGATGATGATCGGCGTCTGCATCGTGCCACTCATCGCCCTCGCCTTCTTCGAATACCGGTCGCGCGGGCCTCGACCCGCGTACTTCCACCCGGCGAGGGCCGTCGCCGGATTCGCGATGTGGCCACTGATGGCCGTCATCACCTTCTTCTTCGCAAGCATGCCCGCCCTCCACGCGCAGCTGAAACTCGCCAGCGGCACGGGCCTCATCTATCGGGTGGCCGAAAAGGGCTCGCGGCGGACGCTGCAGGTGCCCGAACTCGCCCACGAGCAGGCGGCCGAACCGATAGGCGCCGCGGGCGGACAGTAACCCCACGGGCGTCTGATACCCGCCAACGAAAAGAGAGGCCGATCCGAGCTGGATCGGCCTCTCTTTTCTGCTCCGAAACCCGCGATTCCGCCTGGCCCCATTCACGGCGTTCGGCCCCTGCCGATAACCACCACGTGGATGAACCAACCCCCGCCGCAATCGCCGAAACTTCCGCGCAAGACACGATGATCGAGAGCGTCCTGACTTCGCGCGGCCTGCCCAGCCTCCCGGCCGTCGCCGTCCGGATCATCGAACTCGTCCAGGAGCCAGAGATCAGCCTCGATCTCCTGACGAAAACCCTCGCGGCCGATCCCGCGCTCTCCGCACGGGTCCTTCGCACGGCCAATTCGGGCTTCTATGGGCGCGTCCGCGGAGTCACCAACCTGCGCGACAGCATCATGGTCCTCGGCCTCCGCACCGTCCGCACCCTGGCGCTCGGCTTCTCGCTCGTCTCTGGCCTCCGCAAACAGGAGCGTGGCGACTTCGACCACATAGCGTTCTGGCAGCGAAGCTTGCTCGCCGCGGCCGGGGCACGGGGCGTGGCCAGGGCCACGAACTCACCGCTCCGGGAAGAGGCGTTCCTCACGGGCCTCCTTCACGGAATCGGCATTCTCGCCATGAACCAGGTGCTCGCTCAGAAGTACCAGTCCGTCGTCACGGCCAGCGGCGGAGACTACGATCTCCTGCGCGACCTTGAGCGCCGCGCCTTTGCGACCGACCACGCCTGCCTCGGCGGCGCGCTGGCCACCCGCTGGAACCTTCCCCAGAGCTTCGCCGACGCCATCACTCACTACCCGGACCCCAACGGCGCACCGGAAGCCCATCAAACGCTGGCCCGCTTTGTCGCTATCGGCACCGACCTCGCCGATGTCGTCCTCGGCGAGGCCCCGGGCGAGGCCCTCGAATCGTTCCGCTCTCGCTGCCACGCATGGTTCGGGATAGGGGCCGAAGCGGCCACCGCGCTGATCGAAAGCGCATCGGCCGAAGCGGCCGCCCTCCGCGCTTCGTTCGACCTGCCCGAGGTTCGCCAGCTCGACATCTCCGAGATCCTGCTTCGCGCCCACGACGTCCTTTCCGAAGTGGCGCTGGAGACGAGCCGCGAAAACGTCACCCTCGAACTTAAAACCGAGGCGCTGGAACTGGAGACACAACGGCTCTCCGAGGAAGCCTCGACCGACCCCCTGACCGGGTTGGCCAACCGCAGACTCTTCGAAGAGTTCCTCGATGAACAGTTCCGGATCGCGCGGCGATACGATCGAAACCTCAGCCTCCTCGTCCTCGATATCGACTACTTCAAGGAAGTGAACGACCGCCACGGTCACCGCGTCGGCGACGAAGTCCTCGTCCGCCTCGCCGAGGCGATCCGCAGCGTCATCCGCGATGCCGACCTCGGCGTCCGCTTCGGCGGCGACGAGTTCGCCGTCGTCCTCCCCGATACGGACATCGAGGGCGCGGCCGAAGCCGGTGAGCGCATTCGCGCGGCGATCGAGCGGCTCAAGATCAACGCGGGCTTCTTGAAGAGCGTGAAAGTCACGGTCTCGGTCGGCGGCGCGGCCGTCGAAGGCGGCCGGCCCGCTTCTGGCGGTCTACTCCTCGAATCCGCCGACCAGGCGCTCTACAAGGCGAAGGAGCTCGGACGGAACCTCGTCCGCGTCTCGCGGCGTACCCTCGCCGCCTGAGGCTCTCGGCTACGGCGAATCCACCTGCCCGAGGAACCGGCGGGTGACCACCGCGGCACGCTCAGCGTCATCCATCCACACGGCGTGGCCCGCGCCCGGCATCAGTTCGAGTTCGGCGCCTTCGATCTGGCCGACGAACTGCCGAGCGACGTCCGCGCCTCCGAACGGGTCTGCTTCCCCCCAGAGGAAGTAGGTGGGCGTCTTGATCCTGGCCAGGAACTCGGGAGGCAGACGCAGGCTCTCGTTGAATCCGCCAATCGGCGAGAACAGACGCGGGCCGGCCCTGAGCTCATTCCGCATGGTGTCCGTATCGCGCAACAGCGACAGGAACCAGTCCAACCCCTCCTGGGAGATGCGGCCAGCCTTGAGCGCGGCGCCCAGGCCTATACCCCGGAGAATCGCCCGGACAGCAAACGCGCTGGGCGGCATCACCGTGCCAAGCCGGGCGACGAGGGGCACCGCCGCCACCCGCATCACGAGCGGGGTGTGGGTGATCGGCGCGCCTATCGGCCACCCGAATTGGATGAAGCGGTCCACACGTCCCGGGTGGGCGGCCACCGCGTGAAGCGCCGTGTAGCCACCGAACGAGGTTGCGGCCAGGTGAGCGCGTCCGATCTGAAGAGCGTCCAGCACATCCACGACGAACGTGTCGGCGAACGCTCCAAGCTGCCTCACGTCATCGAACCTGGTTGCCAGCGGTGCGCTGAGGCCGCACCCCGGACGGTCCACGAGGATGCAGCGAAAACCGGGAAGCCGGGCGGCGAGCGGAGCCCAGCTTGTGCCGCTAATCGAACCACCATGGACAAACACCACGGGTGGGCCTTCACCCAGCTCCTGGACCCGGATGCTGGCGCCGCTGTGGGCGAGGTGCAGCTCGCGTTCGAGCGGGGCGACGTTCAATGACGCCCACAGGCGGCGTTCCGCTTCCCGGTACCGAGCCTCGTTCATCGCCAACTCCTCGCCTCAAGCATTCCACCCGGCTGTCGCTCCACGCTGCGATGCTACGCCACAGACGGCGCCTGCGCAGGAAGGAGAGAACCAGGACCGGCGGCCCCCGTCAGGATCCTTCGGATTCCCACCAGAAGCGCGCACGGAAGCGCAGCAACGCACGCAGAAGCGGCCCGCCGAGCACCGCCAGCACGAGGGCGTTGCAGGCGCTCCGCATCAGGTCCCAGCCCAGGCTCGTGACCAGGTAGAAGTTCCAGTAGCGCCGCAGGGCCTCCAGCGCCCCGATCCCGGGCTCGAAGGTCACATCCGGGCCACCGACCCAGAAGGGCCAGCTCCAGAGGTTGGTGATCGCCCCAAAGAGCAGCCCCCAGATGGCCCCGAAGGCCGCCAACAACGCTACCTGCCCCCGGAGGCCGAGCCCGAGACGCCCAGCGACCGGGCGCAACAGCCCCGCGCTCACGCCCATCCAGGCGCTGGCGAACATCTGGAACGGCAGCCACGGGCCGATACCGCCCGTGATCAGGGCGCTCAAGAAGAACGAGAGCGCCCCCAGGAGGAAGCCCATCCGCACGCCGAAGGCGTAGGAGCCGAGGATGACGAGGAAGAAGTAGAGGTTCGCCCCGGCCGGCAGGGTGATCGTCCGGAAGACGGCCGCGAAGGCCGCGAGGACGCCCAGCGCCGCCAGCGACTTGCTGTTCAGCCGGCCGTCCGTGAGGTCGGCCACCACGAGGACCATACAGAGCGCGCCAATCGCCCCGAAGATGAGCGGAGCATCGGTGCTGTGTTCGAACCAGCGAGGGTCGCGGCGGGCAGCCTCGGCGAAGAAAAACGGATGCAGATATGCCAGCACCCCCATCACGTTCAGGACACCGAACGTGAGCCAGTGCAGTGGCACCGGCCGCAGGCGGAGTGGACGCGTCCCGGTCCGTTCAAACGCCATGACGCCGCCTCACGGCCACCGCCGCCGCCACGCCGAGGGTGAGCACCGCCACGACGACACCGAATGCGATGACACCGGCCGGCACGCCGCTACCCTCGCCGTTGCCGGGCGAACCAGTGGCGGGGGCGGCCGGCGCGGTCCCGGTCCGGGAGACGATCGTGATCGTCACCTCGGCCGGCGTCCGGCTCGGAGCCCCGGTGGTGGCCGGCGCACCCACGAGGGTGCTCGATGCGCCCACCGAACTCGTCGCCGTGGCGCTTGGCCCGGGAGCGGGCGTGCCGGCCGAGGGCGCGGTGGGGGTCGCCGATAGCACGGGCGTTGGCGCCGACGTGGTGGCCGCCGCCGGGACAGTTGCCGTCGGTGTGGCCGTGGCCAGGACGGCCCCGCCTCGCGGCGCGTGCCCGCAGACATCCTCGAAGGTGATCGGCGTTGGCGCCGGAGCGCTCTGTTGCGCGCCCCGGCCCCACTTCCAGCCCTGGAGGTCGCCATCCCGCGCTCGCGAAAGGTTGAAGGCGACGGACGAATAGACCCAGCCAGCGCCGTACTTCTGGGTGAAGAACGCCCAGTAGGTGCAGTTGCCACCCTGGCACTGGCAGAAGCAGTCGTTGAAGCTTCCCGCGTCGAAGCAGCCGACGTCATCGAGCGCGCAGACGGTACGGCCGCCCGTCCCGCCGAACTGCTCGATGGTGATGCCCGCCCGTTCGAGGACAGCGTCGCCAGCGATCGATTCGCCCGTGAACGGGACGCAGTAGGTCTCGGTCGCGTCCCCGTTCTGGACGACGAGGCCCGCCTCGCCATCGGCCCGCGCCGTCGCCACGGAGAGGAGGGCTACCAGCGTGGCGATCACGGCCGCCAGCGTCCTGCTCACGGCCGCACCTCGGCCACGATGATTGCGCCGGGCACCAGCCGCGCGACCTGCGTCGGCAGCGGTCCATCGGCCGCGAAGGCCTTCCGCGCGGGAAGGTCGAAGGCGATCTCCCCGGCCCCAAGACCGACGACGCGGGTCGCGAAGGTGGCCGCGCACTCCAAATCGTGCGTGGCGACGATCGCCGCGCCACCGGCGGCGGCATGGGCGCGCAGGCGGGCGGCCAACCACTGCTTCGCCCGGTAGTCCGCGCCGCGCGTCGGCTCGTCCAGCATCCAGAGCGGCGGCTGGTGGGCGAGCATCGCCGCCGCCGCCACTCGCTGTTGCTGGCCAACGCTCAGGTCCCGTGGGTTGCGGGCCGCGAAAGGCTCGATATCCCAGGCCGCGAGGGCAGCGGCCGCCTGCTTCCCCGCTCCCCGGTAGCCGAGCGACTCCGCGATCTCGTCGCGCACGGAGTCCCGATAGAGCGCCATCGTCGGGTCCTGGGGGAGGAATCCGGCGACGGCCGTACGGTCGCGAACATCGCGCGGCGCGGGCACGCCGCGGAAACGCATGTCACCGCCGTCCAGCTTCGTGAGGCCGCTGACCGCGCGGAAGAGCGTCGACTTGCCACTGCCGTTCGGGCCAACAAGCGCGACTACCTCGCCTTCTCGAACCGAGAGCTCGACACCGGAGAGCGCGGCCGTCGCCCCGTACCTGACGGTCGCGCCGCTCACCCGGAGGATCTCGGCGCCGACAGCGACGCTATCGGCGACCGATACGGTAGGTGGGCGCGCGAGGGCGGCGATGGCGCGCGCCGCTTCCTCCAGCGTGAGCGGAACCGGGTGAAGGCTTAGCGCACGGCCGAGCATCGAGACGGTCGCCGCCGCATCCAGCTCGCGGGCCGCCTGGCGGGGTTCGAACTGGCGTGCGCGGCCGTCTTTCACCTCGATCACGGCATCGACCCGCGCCAGCAGCCGATCGAGCCGGTGTTCGGCGATGACGACGCTGAGGCCGCCTTCCCGCCGCAGCTTTTCCACGGCGTCGAGTACCTGCCCGGCCCCGTCCGGGTCGAGCTGCGAGGTCGGTTCGTCGAGGAGGAGGAGGCGCGGCGCGACCGCGAGGACGGCGGCGATCGCGACGCGTTGCCGCTCGCCGCCGGAAAGCGTGGCCAGCCGCCGGCCGCGCAACCGCTCGATCTCGAGCGTTCGCAGGAGG
>JANMTH010000323.1:0-10939 GCA_031390305.1 Thermoflexaceae bacterium | reverse complement strand
CTCTGGGGCGAAGTCTCGATCGCCTACCACGAAGGCGTGCCCGGCCACCACTTCCAGGTGGCGACGACGAAGTACCTCGCCGCTCAGCTCTCGCGTTTCCAGCGCCTGATGGGCGGCAATTCCGGTTATAACGAAGGCTGGGCGCTTTACGCCGAGAAGCTCATGGGCGAGCTGGGCTATCTCGAAAACCCGGACTACTACCTGGGCATGTTGCGTGCCCAGGCGATGCGCTCGGTGCGGGTCATTGTCGATATCGGTATGCACCTCCAGCTCCAGCTCCCGGTCAGTGAACGCTTCCACCCCGGCGAAACCTGGAACGCCGAACTTGGCGACGCCTTCGCTCGCGAACGCGCCTGCTTCCCCGCCGATTTCATGGCGAGCGAAGTTACCCGCTATCTCGGCACCCCCGGCCAGGCGATCAGCTACAAGGTCGGAGAACGCTGTTGGCTGGAAGCGCGCGAAGCCTCGAAGCGCCGTCATGGCGTCACGTTCGATCTGAAGGCCTGGCACAGGGCCGCGCTCGAACTCGGCCCGATGGGCCTGGAGCAGATGCAGCGGGAGATGGCGCGGTTGTAAGAACGAGGTCCGGGGCGCGGATCTGAGGCGCTTCTCCATCCGTTCGTGGCACAATCGTCCATCGGCCCCGAATTCCGGAGGTGACCCATGGAATACCGCTCTCTCGCTGGCACCGATCTCACCCTCTCCGCCGTCGGCTTCGGCGTCTGGACGGTTGGAACCACCTGGTGGGGCGTCAAGGACCGCCAGGTTGGCATCGACCTGCTGCGCACCGCCTTCGACCTCGGCGTGACGTTCTTCGACACGGCCGACACCTACGCCAGCGGCGACGCCGAGGTCATCCTCCGCGAGGCCCTGGGCGACAAACGTGACCAGATCGTGATCGGCACCAAGTTCGGCTACGACATCTACAACAACCCCGAACGGCCCGGCCAGCAAGAGCGCCCGCACGACTGGTCGCCGGCCTATATGCGCAAGGCCCTGGAAGAATCGCTCCGCCGGCTCGGCACGGACCACATCGACCTCTACCAGCTCCACAACCCGCGGCTTGAGGCGATCCGGGACGAAGCGCTCTGGGCGGAGCTCGAGAAGGCGAAGGCCGAAGGCCTCATCCGCGCCTACGGCACGGCCCTCGGGCCCGCGCTCGACCTCCGCCAGGCGGCCGAGGGGATCGCCAGCGTGGCCGAGCGGCACGCCCCAACGCAGATCATCTACAACCTCCTCGAACAGCCGCTCGGCGAGGGGATCTTCCCGGCTGCGCGAGCCGCGGATGTCGGCGTCATCGCTCGCGTGCCGCACGCCTCCGGCCTGCTCGAGGGCTACATGACGGCGGATATCGAGTTCGAACCGGGCGACCACCGCAACTGGCGCGTGAACACCAACGAACGGCGCAAGGCCTGGCTCGAAGACGGCCTGCGCAAGGTCGAACAGCTCGATTTCCTGGCGATCGGGCGGACGATCGGCCAGGCGGCGATCCAGTTCATCCTCCACGAGCCTTCCATCGGCTCCGTGCTGCCGAACATCTACGACGAGAAGGGCCTGCGCGACTACGCTACCTACGACAAGGCCCGGCCGCTCAGCGGCGACGAGTTCGCTCGCGTCCAGGCCCTCTACGCCCGGAACTTCGGATTGAACGCCGCCTAGGAGCACCCATGGCAGACCAGCACCAGCCCACCGCCACTGGCCACGGCGGCCCGCCCGCCCGGCGCGGCCCCATGGTCGATCTCGACCCTTCGGGGCAGGTCACCCAGAAGGAGCCCGACCGCCAGGTGCGCCAGTTCCTGAACTACGCCTTCTTCAAGGTCGATCCGGCATTCCGCCGCCTGCCCGACGCCGAAAAGGCGGTCGCACGCGAGGAGTTTTGCCGGATCATCGAGCGCTGGGAACGGAACCCCGCGCTCATCCTGCGGACCTACTCGCTGGTCGGCCTGCGCGCGGATTGCGACCTCCTGCTCTGGCGAATCGCGAACGACCCGGCCCAGTTCCAGGAGATGCAGGCGGAGCTGAACGGCTCGAAGCTGGGCGCCTACCTATCGCCGAGCCATAGCTTCCTCTCGCTCCAAAAGCGCACCCAGTACGTCAACCGCGTCGAGGGCTCGGGCGAGAGCCTGGAGCTCCTTCCCGGACAGGGCAAGTACCTCTTCGTCTACCCCTTCGTGAAGACGCGCGCCTGGTACAACCTCAGCCCGCACGCCCGCCAGGGGATGATGGACGAACACATCTTCGCCGCCTCGGCGTTCAAGGGCATTCGCCTGAACACCAGCTACAGCTACGGGATCGACGACCAGGAGTTCATCGTCGCCTTCGATTCCGACTACCCCCAGGAGTTCGTCGACCTCGTGGGGCGGCTGCGCTATACGGAGGCGAGCCTCTATACGCTCCGTGACACGCCGATGTTCACCTGCGCGAAAGCGGATATTCCGACGATACTCCGACAGATTGGCTGATCGAGCGCCAGTCGCTCAACGATCGTCGGAAACGCGTTTTGCCGGCCAAGGCGCTATTGCCAGACCTGAGCGGGGCTTTTACAATCCTTCCAAGCGCATCATGAAAAACCACGGTTTGATAAGTTTGGAAGATGTTCGGCTCTGTGCCTGGCCGACCGCGTCGCTGGCCCGCGATGAGGTCGAGAGCATCCGCGCGAGCATGACCGCCGAACCGGATGCCTCGGCCACCGTGACCACCTGCCAGCGGATCGAAGTCTTGAGTTTCGGCGCTTCCGAATGCCCTGGCCTCGCCCCTGTCCACCTCCACGGGCGAGAAGCCATTCTCCACCTCGCGGAAGTGGCGGCGGGCCTGCATTCCGTGGTCCTTGGCGAACCTCAGGTGCTCGGACAGGTGAGGACGGGCCTGGCCCATGCTCCCGCCGCCCTGCGCCGTTACGGCGATCTCGCCCTCGCCGCCGCCCGCGAACTTCGCCGCCGCGAAAGCTTTTCCATGCACTCGGGCCACCTCCTCGACCGTGGCCTGGCCGCCGCCGAACGGCCCTCGGGTGGCCGCCTCCTCGTCCTCGGCGCCGGCCACATGGGCCGCCTCGTCGCCGCCCGTGGCCTCGAACTCGGTTTCGACGATGTCTTCATCGCGGCCCGCGGCGAACCGCTGACCGCCCCATCCGGCGTCCGTTACGTGGCGCTCGATCGGATCACCGCTCTCGGCGATGTCCAGGTGATCGCTGGCTGCCTCGGCGCCGGCGCCCCGGAACTGGACGCCCGGACCGGCCTTCCCGGCGCGGACCTCATCCTCGACCTCGGCACGCCCAGGAACGTGGCACCGGAATCCCACGCCGCCATTTTGACGCTGGCGATGCTCCTGCGCGGGTTCGACGCGGCCGATGCCGCCCGCCGCACGGCTCTTTCCGCCGAACTCGGCCGCCTTCTCGATCGCCGGCTGGAGATGATGGCCCGCGACTCCGGATCCGCCGTCGGCCTCCTCCGGCGCGAGGTGGAGCGAGTGCGAAGCCGCGAAACCGGTCGCATTCGCCGCCTCCATCCCGAGATTCCCCCGGAGAAGGTCGAGGCCATCACCCGCTCCCTCGTGAACCAGATCTTCCACCTTCCGGCCGAGCGCCTCCGCGGCCTCGAAGACAGCGCCCTGCGGGACCGCATCGTCGAACTCTTCCTCGGCGATGACGACATGGAGGGCGCCGGCGGGGCCCCGGACCGCGTCGAAGCGCTGGCCGCCCGATGACGGCGCTCGCTCTCCCCGTGCGGACCGACGACCCGACGAACGCGGCCATCCTCGCCGTCTCTGAAGACCGCCTCGAAGGCTTCCAGCCGGAGCCGTTCGCCGAAATAGCGGCCCGCGCCGGCCTTCCCCTCCCCCTCGTCCTTGAACGTCTTCGCGCCATGCTCGAAGCGGGCACGATTCGCCGCATCCGTCAGACCTTGCTGGCCACCAACCTCGCCCATGGGGCCCTCGCCGCCTGGGAGGTACCAGCCGACCGGCTCGACGAAGCCTTCCGCTTCATGGCCGACGAAGACCCGTTCTCGGGCCACGTCGTCATCCGTTCCGCCGATCCCGGGACGGCTGGCGAGCAGTACCGGCTCTGGACCACCCTCAAAGTCCCGGAAGGCTTCTCGATCGAACGCCACGCCTCCTGGCTGGCCGAACGGGTCGGGGCGCGGAGCTTCCGGCTGATGCCGGCACGCTGTCTCTTCGTCCTCGGCGTTGGCCACACGCGCCGCCGCGGCCTGGAAACGGGTAGCCGGGCCGAGGTGGCGGCAGACCCGACGACGACAGGCATCGTCTCGCTTTCCGAGCTCGAATGGCGCGTCCTAACGACTCTCAAACGAGAATTCACGACAGACGAAATCGCCCCGAACCCTTGGGCCGGGCGTGCCGATGACGCGGGCGTGAGCCTCGCGACCTTTGTGGCGACCGCGAACGAACTCAACCGCCGAGGCGTCATCGGCCGTTTCAGCACCTTCCTCGAACACGTGAAGGAGACGGCCGCTGGCGAACGCGTCACGCGTTACAACGCCCTCTTCCATTGGGCCGTCCCTTCTGGCGACGAGCTGCGGGCGGGAGGCGAGGTTGGCCGCCACCACATCATGACGCACGCCTACTGGCGCGAGGGTGGGCCCGAGTTCCGGAACGTGAACGTGATGGGAGTGGCTCACGGCACCGACAAGGCTGTCGTGCTCGCACACAAGGCGGCTATCGACCGGCACCTCGCCGAGGCCGGGATCGACGTTTCCTATACCAACGTCTTCTGGGGCGGCCGGAGCGAAATCAAGCCGTCCGAAATCTCGCCGATCGCCTACGAAGCCTGGTGCCGCGAGCGCGGAATCGACCCCGCGTCGATGCGCGCGCCGGCGTCCTGAGTGCCGCCCATGCCAGGCCACGCCTGGATCGTCGGCGCTGGCCCCGGTGACCCGCGCCTGATCACGGTCGCGGGCCGTGACGCGCTGGCGGCGGCCGATGTCGTGCTCTACGACGCCCTCGTCGCTCCGGCGCTCCTCCGTGCCGCCCCCGCTGGCGCCGAGATCATCTACGTAGGCAAACGTTCCGGGGAACACGCCATGGCCCAGGCCGAGATCGAGGCGCTGATCACTGGCCGGGCGCTGGAAGGCAAGAACGTCGTCCGCCTGAAGGGCGGAGACCCGTTCGTCTTCGGACGGGGGAGCGAGGAGGCGCTGGCCTGCCGCCGCGCGGGCGTGCCGTTCACGGTCGTCCCCGGCATCACCTCCGCGATCGCCGCCCCCGCCTACGCCGGTATCCCGGTGACCCACCGGGGCGTCAATAGCAGCTTCCTGATTCTCACGGGCAACGAGCCGGGAGAGGAGCAGGCGCCGATCGATTGGGTGGCGGCGACGTCCGCGGGTACGCTGATCATCCTCATGGGCGTCGCCACGCTGGCCGAAAACATGCGCCGCCTCGCCGAAGCCGGTAAGGACCGGGCGACGCCCGTGGCCTGCATCCGCTGGGGTACCCGTCCCGACCAGGAGGTGCTAGTGGGCACCGTCGGCACCATCTCCGCGCTCGCTCAAGCGGCCCAGCTCACGTCGCCGGTGATTACCGTCGTCGGGGACGTGGTCGATCTGGCTGGCGAGATCGGCTGGTTCCGGCCCGGCCCCTTGGCCGGCCGCCGGGTGGTCGTCACCCGCGCCCGTGCCCAATCCAGCGACCTCGCCGTCCGCCTGGAAGCGCTTGGCGCGTATGTCATCGAGGCGCCGGTGATCGGCATCCGGCCGCTCGAAGGAGCGCTGACGACAGATGATCGGGTCGCTTCGCGCTGGGACTGGATCGTCTTCAGCAGCGCGAACGGCGTCGATGCGTTCTTCGCGGCGCTCAAGGACGCGGGGCGTGACGCGCGCGCGTTGCATACGACACGCGTCGCCGCCGTTGGCGAAGCCACCGGAGAGGCGCTCCGCCAGCGCGGAGTCTACGCCGATTTCGTGCCCTCGCGGGCGACCTCCGATCTCCTCGGCGAAGAGCTTCCCGAGGTCTCCGGCGCGCGCATCCTGCTTCCGGTCTCCGCGCTGACGGACGACCGGATGGCGGACGCCCTGCGCCGTCGCGGTGGCCTCGTCGAGCAGGTAGCCGTCTACGAGAACGTCCCCGAGCCGCTCGACGCCGAGCGGCTGCGGGAGGTCTCCGAGACCCACGTCATCACCTTTACCAGCGCATCAACCGCACACAACCTCCGCGCCGCTCTGGGGGACGCAACCCTCCCCGGATCTGTCAGACTGGTAAGCATCGGACCGAAGACGAGCGATGCCGTTCGCGAGGCGTTCGGCAGGGTCGACCGCGAGGCCGCCGAACCGTCGCTCGAAAGCTTGCTTGCGGCCGTCCAGGAGGTGTTGGCTTGGGACTGATGATCGACCTGCTGCCCTCCGCCGGCCCAGCCCTGGTCGTCGGCGGAGGCTCCGTCGCCTCTCGCAAGGTTCGTAATCTCGTCGAATCCCAGTTCGAGGTCGTCGTTGTCGCGCCGGAGGTCGCCGAGGAGATCCGGCTTGCGCCACAGGTCACCGTGTTCGAGAGGCTGTTCGAGCCGACGGATATCGACCTCAGGCCGTTCGGAGTCGTCTTCGCCTGCACGAACGACCGCGCGACCAACGCCCTCGTCGGCCGGCTCGCGCGCACACTCGGGATCCCCGTGGTGGTCGCGGACGCGCAGGCGGAGAGCACCTTCTTCACGCCGGCGACGATCCGTGATGGGGACCTCGCCGTGGCCGTCTCTACTGGCGGCGCCGACCCCTCCCTGGCGCGGCGCATCCGCGAACAGATCGTGGCGTCCCTTGGGCCGAACTGGGGCTCGATCGCCGGAGCTGCCCGCCGCGAACGCGAGGCGCGTCTCGCCCTGCGCCACCCCGAATCGACGGACGAAGCGAAATGACCCGCGCCCTCCTCCTGATCGGCCACGGCTCCCACCTCGACGCCAACTCCAGCCGTCCGGTGTTCGAAAACGCCCGGCGCCTTCGCGCCACCGGCGCTTTCGATGAGGTCCGCCCCGCCTTCTGGAAGGAGGAGCCGTCGCTCGCTCGCGCCCTCGATGGCTGCGCGGCCAGCGAGGTAACGATCGTGCCGCTGTTCATGTCGACCGGCTACTTCACGGAGCAGGTCATCCCCCGCGAGATGGGGCTGGATGGCGCCGTCACCGTGCGCGGTGGGCAGACGGTCCGTTACACGCCGCCGGTTGGAGCGCATCCGGCCCTCGCCCGTGTCATCGTCGCGCGCGCGCTTGAAGCGGGTGCGACGGCTGGTGACGCGATCGCCGTCCTCGGCCACGGCACGCCCCGCAATCCGAACTCCGAGCGCACGATCTACGAACAGACCGAACGCGTTCGAGCGACTGGCCGCTTCGCCGAGGTGACCACCGTGTTCATGGACCAGGAGCCGGCGATGGGCGGCGTCTTCGAACGCGTCGCGGCGGGGACGGTCGTGATGGTGCCCCTCTTCATCGCTGAGGGCTGGCACGTTGGCCAGACGATCCCTGAGGAGCTCGATATCCACGGCCCTTCGGCACGAGAGGACGGCCGCCGCCTGATCTACGCGAGACCCGTGGGCACGCACCCCTGCCTCTCCGATGTCGTCCTCGAACTCGCCTCGGAGGCCGCCCGATGGTGAGCCCGGCGCTCGATGGGGAAGTCACCGTGACGATGGGCGAACTGTTCCTGCGCTTTGGCGCGGACGAGGCGTTTCTCGAAGGCCCGGGAGCGAATCCCGGTGAGCGCGAGATCGACCCGGAGCCGGATGCCATCCGCGAGTTCGCGCGAAGCGACGGCCGCGGCCGCTACCGTCCCCTCTCCGGCGCGCGCACGCTCCCGCGGAACTGGCACGCGCGCTTCGCCACCCTCGACGCGCTCACCGCCGCCGTCGACGCGATCTACCCGCTCGCCTTCGAACACATCGCCGCGTACGACGAAGGGCGGCTCCGCGTGGTTCCTCTCGAGGATGTCCTCGCACGGCAATCCGGGCGCTACGCTTCGGCCTCGGAGATCAGCGAACGTGGCCGCGCCATAGCCAGCGCGTCCCTCTGCGCCGGATGCGTGCGCGCTCCAGTCTGGCGCGGGGCGGGCGTGACCGAGGGGGCGATCCCCTGTCCCGAACCGTGTAGCGTCCTCGTCTCGCTCTGCCGCGAGGTGGCGTTCTGGGAGCGGGACCGCCCCGAACGCCGGGAAGCCGACCCATCCTGCGTCTACGCCGCTTTCGAACAACCGGGCAACGAAATCCGCGAGCACTGCCTCGCGCTGCTGGAGAACTCCGATGGATAACGCACAGGTCCGGGCCGCCGCCGCCACGCTCTTTCCGGGCGGAGTGAACAGCCCCGTCCGCTCCTTCCGCTCGGTCGGCGGCAACCCCGTCACCATCGAGCGTGGTGAGGGCGCACACGTCTACGATGTCGAAGGCAACCGCTACATCGACTACGTCGCCGCCTTCGGGCCGCTCATCCTCGGCCACGCCCCGGCCGAAGTCGTCGAGGCGATCCGGCGGACGGCGGGTACGGGCACGGCCTTCGGCGCGATTACGCCCGGCGAAGTTGAGCTCGGCCGGCGAATCACGCAGGCGACGGGCCTCGAACGCGTGCGCTTCGTCAATTCCGGTACCGAGGCGACGATGACGGCCATCCGCCTGGCCCGCGCGGCCACCGGCCGCGACCTCGTCGTGAAGTTCGATGGCTGCTACCACGGCCACGCCGACGGCCTCCTCGTGAAGGCCGGCAGCGGCGTCGCGACGATGGGGCTGAGCGATTCCGCTGGCGTCCCCGAGGGGATCGCCGCTCTGACCGCTGTCCTCCCCTACAACGATGTCGCCGCTCTCGAAGGCTGGTTCGCCGAGCACGGCGCGCGCACGGCCGCCGTCATCGTCGAATCTGTCGCCGGGAACATGGGCCTCGTCTCCCCGGAGCAGCCGTTCCTCGACGCCCTCCAGGCGATCCCTCGGGCGCACGGCGCGCTCCTCATCGCCGACGAAGTAATCACCGGTTTCCGCATGCGCTACGGCCTCTCCGGCCTCCTTCCCGGCGCCGACCTCGTCTGCCTCGGGAAGATCATCGGTGGCGGCCTGCCCGTAGGCGCCTTCGGTGGCAGCGCCGAGCTGATGGGCATGGTCGCTCCCGCCGGGCCGGTCTACCAGGCGGGTACCCTCAGCGGCAACCCGCTGGTTATGGCCGCCGGCTGCGCGATGCTCGATCTTCTCGCCACGGGCGTGCCGTACACTCGCGCCGCCGAACTGGCGAAGCATCTCGAGAACGGGCTCCTCACCGCGATCAAGCGCTCCGAAGTTCCGGCCAGCGTCGCACGCGTCGGCTCGATGCTCACGCTCTTCTTCCGGCCAACCCTCCCGCGCGACTACGCCGAGGCTCGCGAGGCGGATACGGCCGCGTTCGGCCGCTTCCATCGCGGCATGCTCGAACGTGGCGTCATGCTCCCGCCTTCGCAGTTCGAGACGTGGTTCGTCTCGGCCGCTCATTCCGAGGCCGACATCGACGCGACCGTGAACGCCGCCCGCGATGTCCTCCACGAAGTGCGAAACGCATCCTTCGGTACCCCGTCGTGACCGCCCTCAGGGTCGGCACGCGGGGCAGCCGCATGGCCCTCGCTCAGACGGCGCTCGTCGTCGAGAAGCTCCGCGCCGCCCACCCGGACCTGGAAGTGACGATCGTCGAGATCGCCACCCACGGCGATCGCGACCAATCCACCCCGTTGAGCGCTGGCGAAGGCCAGGGCTGGTTCACCTCCGTCCTCCAGCAGGCGATCCAGTCGGGCGAAGTCGACATCGCCGTCCACAGCTACAAGGACCTGCCGACGAAGCGGCCCGAAGGCCTCCTGATCGCCGCCGTCCCGCTGCGTGGTGACCCCCGCGACGCGCTCGTCAGCCGTGAGCGCCTGACACTGCTCCAGCTCCGCCAGGGCGCCGTCGTGGGTACGGGCAGCCCCCGCCGCGAGGCCCAGCTGAAGGCGATCCGCCCGGACCTCGATATCCGCCCCATTCGCGGCAACGCCGACACCCGCGTCCGCAAGGTTGATGACGGCGAATACGACGCCACCGTCCTCGGCCTCGGCGGCCTCCAGCGCATCGGCCTCGAAGGCCGTGCCGCCGAAGTCTTCGGCGTCTACGACATGCTTCCCGCGCCGGCCCAGGCCGCGATCGCGGTCGAATGCCGTACGGTCGACGCGGCCACCCGCGCCCTCCTCGCGCCGATCGACGACCCCTCCCTTCGCCAGCTCGTTACGGCCGAACGCTCCTTCCTCGCCCGGATCGACGCCGGCTGCCACTTTCCGGCGGCGGCTTACGCCGAACACTTCGGTTCGACCTTGAAGCTCCACGCCCTCCTCGCGCCGAACGGCCGCATCGTGCGTTCGAAGATGTCCGGGGCAGCGGAAACCGCGGCGGGCCTCGGCCGCCAGCTCGCTGAAGAGCTGATGGCCCTGGCGGGGATGGGATAGCGGGGCAGGCGAACTTCCGCAAAGGCCTGTGCTACGATTCCCGCATGGGAATTCTCGATGAAGTGCTGATCGAACGAACCGTGAGCCGGGACGAGGCGGCTTCCGGTTTCGCCGAGTTGTGTGACGCCGCCGCCGCTGGCGAAGTCGTCCACGTCTCGGGCGAGGCGGAGTGCGACGAAGTCGTCCTGATCTCGACACGCGAGTGGGAGATCATGCGCGAGTGCCTGCACCTCCTTGGCTCGCGTCCGAACGCGGAGCGCCTCTGGGACGCGTTGGCAGGCGTCGGAGGTGAGTCGGAACACATCTCCGCGGAGGAGCTGCCCGCCTGGCTGGAGCGCTGGCGCCTTGAGGCCGTCAGTGCCGGAGCGTGATTCGGTCTTTCGGCCCCAGTTCCGCGATGACCTGATCGCCATCATTCGAGCCAACCCTCGCCTCGCTATTCGCTTGATGTAGCTGGTGGACGCGATCTGCCGTGATCCATACGGCGAGGTCGTACTGGAATGCAAAAGGAGAAGACGTTCGTGCCGCAATTC